>NZ_JAWOVM010000001.1:0-252712 GCF_033339895.1 Vibrio sp. 1751 | reverse complement strand
CTTCAACTGCTTCAACTGCTTCAACTGCTTCAACTGCTTCAACTGCTTCAACTGCTTCAACTGCTTCAACTGCTTCAACTGCTTCAGCGAACCAAGCGTTGAAAGTACCAATTAAGTACTAAAACTTACTAAGTTAGATTCATATCAATAAGCGTCACTTCCTGTATTATGCAACTCTACTATATCTTTAGTCTAATCAAAGAGCCGAGATTATGGTTTAAAAAGACTGGTGAGAAGTAGGTATGTCATCGACGAGTTATGGTACTTATGGTTGCAAATGTAAAAAAGCGTGTGCTTCTTTATTACTACTGTGGCTGTCCATTTGTCCGATGGCGCATGCACACAAGTCAGAGTCTCATTCTTTAATTGTTGCTAACTCCAAAGCGTGGAAGCCGTTCTCTTACCTTAGCCCAGATGGTGAACCTAAAGGTATTTTAATCGACTTTTGGAAAGAGTACGCGGTGAACAACCAAATCGACGTTCAGTTTCTCCTTTTGGATTGGGATGCTTCTTTGCAAGCCGTAAAAGAGGGTAAGGCTGACTTTCACGGAGGACTTGTCTACTCGCCCGAAAGAGCGAAGTATATGGACTTTGGCGCAGTCATAATGCCTATCCAAACCAAACTGTACGTAAATAAAGATGTACTTTCGGTTGATATCAGGAGTGTTTTAACTGGCGAGATGACGCTGCCAATTGGCGTTGTTAAAGGAAGTTACGAGTCTGAGTTTGTTCAGACGAATTACCCGAATGCACCTATTGCAGAGTACATTAACAATGATTCGATGATACAAGCAGCCGTCGATAAAAAGGTGCTGTACTTCGTTGCAGACCTGCAAGTTGCTAACTTTTATATGGCAACCACGCCGGGAGCGGGTATGTTTGTCCCGATAATTAGCTTATATAGTAAAGATCTTCGGATTGCAGCAGGAATGCACAGTGCAACTTCCATTTTAGAGGTATCACGAGCGTTTGAAAAAGTCATCGATACGGATCGCGAGCGGATCCTCACCCGTTGGAGTCTGGTGAAAACGGTTTATCCACTTTATCTTTTCCCTATTGCTATTTTCATTATGGCGGTCGCAACGCTTTATCATATTTTTGCCCTCAAACGTATGGTTGCTCTTCGGACAAGGCAATTAACGATTGCCAATCAGCAATTGCTAGAGATGACGTTGACGGATTCTCTCACAAAGCTATACAACCGTAGACACCTGATTGAGCAATTGGCACTACTGAATCATTTGAAGCGAAACTTAACGGTGATGGTGTTTGATATTGATGATTTTAAATCAATCAATGATCGATATGGCCACCTTGCTGGAGACCGAGCAATAGTTGCCATCGCAGAAGCCGCTAAGTCGATGACTGATGACCGAATGACATTGGCGAGAATTGGAGGAGAAGAGTTCGCACTCGTTACGTCGTCTCTGTCAGAGCGAGAAGCACTCAATTTTGCCAATATGCTTTGTAAAGCCGTTTACGATCAGCCTGTTATACTGGGCGGACAAGCAATTCATTTGAGTATCAGTTTGGGCTGTGCTTACTATCCTGAGTTTACCCACATCGTGAGCTTGCAAGATGCTGACGAGTTGATGTATCAAGGTAAGTCTGAAGGAAAGAATCGTGCAGTTTTCCAAGTTATAACAGACTGTCAGCTTCAACCTGCGCTTCGTCAAGTGAATTAGGTCTCGCTAATTCAACTGATACTTCAAACCATCCTCAAGCCTCAAAGGTTTAGTCAGAGTAACGTGGTAAGCGTTGACGATTACGTTGCGTTGTTTTCTTTGAGGCCAATTTGCGTACAAATATTCGCACTTTCATATATATAACCCCCACCTGCTCACGTTTTTATCATAGAAGCAGTAATTGTTTTAAAGTGATAAGCGATTTCTTGGTAAAGATCAGAACCCCTGTCTACACTCAGTGTAAAGTAATGCATATAAAGCATGATGCATACAGTGTTGTACAAAAACAATTAAAGAAGATAAGAAATAAGTTGGCTTGAGAAGGACGGGGAATGAACAACGAATGCTTTGCTAGGTTCCGAGCTGTCACGGATGAACTGTCAATGAAAGAATCGTTGTCAGTTGGGAAAGACCCTTATGCTCACTATCTCAAAGATATTGTGGGGATTGATTTGTTGTCTCGTGAAGAGGAGTTGCATTACGCCAAACTTAATCGAGCTGGTGATGAAGAAGCGCGCGAAATGTTGATTGAGTCTAATCTTCGACTTGTTGTGAAAATCGCAAAAGGTTACCTCAAACGGCCAGGTAATAACTTTACTCTGCTCGATTTAATAGAAGAAGGTAACATTGGTTTGATAAAAGCGGTCGATAAGTTCGATCCTGAGCCAGGCTACCGTTTTTCTACTTATGCGGTATGGTGGATTCGCGAGAATATAGAAGCGGCATTAATGAACAATGGCCGCACGGTACGTTTACCTGCTCATGTGTGCAAAGAGATAAATAGCCTGGCTTTAAAAAAGCTCGATGCGTCAAAAAGTGAGAGCAAGGAGTTGTCTATTTCTGAACTCTCACGCTGCTCAGGGGTGAAAGCAGAACGTATAGATGAACTTGTTGCTCTAAGTGGTTTTATTGATGTATCGACCACTGCGGACCTACATCGTGTTCCATTTGTTCTTGAACTGTGTGAAAGTGAGTATACGCCAGATCCACAACAAGACTGTGAAAACCAGTGCTTTACTCAAGCTATTGAAAATATTATTAAAACTTTGCCAATTAAGTTGCAGAAAGTCTTGATCCATCGATTCGGATTATTTGACCAGAGAGTGAAAACCTTGTCGGAAATAGGCCTGTTATTAAACGTGTCTAACGAGCGTGTTCGTCAGATGCAGATAGAGGCGGTTGAACGCGTGCAGAAACGTCTCCGATTCGATGGTTGGGTTTAAGATTTTTAGCCCCTTATCCTAGCCGATTAATTTACTGGCTTGCTACTCTGTTCTTCCGTAAGTAACAGCAGCTCAAGCTGTGCTTTAGCTGCTGCCTCCAATCTCCATACACTCAATAATCGGTTAAGTGCTGCGCGATAAGTACGACTTTTGAGTAAAAAAGCGAGCGTACTTGTGTAGTTGTTTACGACTCGCGCTTGTGTCTCGACCAATGCGGTTTTGTTTTCGATGTCGATGTGTTGAAGGTTAAAGTCAGGAAGAAACGCACACTCATACCATACCTCTACAATTTCACGAATTTCGAGTTCTTCTTCAGGCACGTCGAAGTCTTGTAAATGGTAGTTTTCTGGTATTGTTGATAAATAAACCACATCCAATTTGTCTGCAACAAATGTATACATCGGATTCCTTAGTGTACGCGCTTACAGAGTAAATAGTCTCATCGTTTACATTTTTGTCAATGACCGTGCTCAATTATGAATGATGAACCACACCACATTCCGAACTTAACTTAGACTTTTTAAGTACTTATCGGTTAACCCGAAATACTTCAAGTTGCCATCTGGCTCCAAGACTAAGCTCATATTGGATGTAGAGATCATGCCCGGATCATTCGTTGAGAAAATAACGGTCTTATTGAGTAGTTTGTCGCTGAATAACCGCTTGAAGTAGTGCGAGTTTTCTTGCTCAGCACCATTAAATGGCTCGTCAATGATAATCAAAGATTGTTCGCAGTTACCTAGCCCTAATGCGAGCCGCAGTCTTTGTTGAATACCATTTGGTAAACTTTTACAGATATCAACGCTCAATTGAGTGTCCAGGCCTTGTGGCAACCATGTATCGAGCTCAAAGAAACTCACCATTTCACGCATTTTTTCTGTTGGGATTAACCCATTATGCAAGATGAAGTTAGTCTCCAGAGAGCCTTCAAAAATATGCAGGTTAAACGGGATGTAGTTAATCGAGGTTCGATAGCGGTAACTGTTGAACTGTTTGATGTTATAACCGTCCACCGAAACTGAGCCTTGATAGCGTTCCTCTAGCCCAGCGATAATAGAAATGAGCGTCGTTTTACCGCAACCTGTTGGTCCACAAATCACAACTTTTGCACCCGGTGGAATTTTAAAACCAAGATTAGTTAAGCCTGTTGCCGCACCACTATAACGATGGCTCACACCAGAGCCGACGATACTACCTTGAAATAGGCGAATAGGGGGGCTTTTCTCTAACGTTAGCTTATCGTCGTTCATCGCCATAAGGTTGTTGATTTGCGCAGAAGACGCCTTAATGGATTGGAACTTAGAAATAGAGTTGTAGATGCCCATAATAGGCCCCAACGCCTTCCAGACTAAAATTACGGTAGCGAGCATTGCACCTGCATCGGAGGTGCCGTCCATCACGCCGATAACGGCCGCGACGATACTTGCGGTACCAATAACCTGAATCAAACTTCCGCCTGCTGCCTGAACCCTGCTATTAGTCACTGAAACATGTTCTGCATCGTTGGTGCTTTGTAAATGCGATGCGCTAAAGCGGGACTGGATAACACGCAACAATGGCAAGCCTTGGATGGTTTTTATACCACGAAGAATCTCATTCCATTGGTAAGAAACCATGGCGTTGGCGCGAGAGCTCTTGGACGTGGCTTGCGAGTAGATGTAACGAGAATAAACACAGAACACCAACATTAGAATCAACCCCGCCATAACGACTAGCGCTGCGGTACCAGACATAAGAGCAATGGCAATAATGAATACGATAACAAACGGCATGTCGAAGTAGCTTAATGTTGACTCTGCGGTTACCAAACGGCGGAAAGTGTCGATGTCTTTCAAACGTGCTAACTGAGAAGAGACACCAGCGGTAGATGTCATCGAATAAGGAAGCCACAACAGTTTGGATATTACGTTTTGAGAAATATGCACCGCCAAATCCTTCCCTGATGTGGCGATGATGTTGACCCGCATTTTCTTGAAAAAGTATTCCGAGAACCCAACAATCACAGCAAATAACGTGAGCCAATAAAGCGTGGCTTGCGAGCTAGAGGTTAAGGCGAAGTTGTACACACTCATAATAAAAAAGGGCTGGAGTGCGCCGAGAATGCTGACCACGAAGCTGAGAATAATCAGGCTTTTGAGTTCATTGTTGTAGCGATAAAACGCGTATTTAATCCAGTTGCTGCGGTCTTGAGATTCAGGTGGTGGCTCTCGGAATAAGCGGGAGTATTCGCTGATCGAGACCAACAAGCACGGCTTCTTGCAGAGCGGGTATTCAATGGTGTTGTTATTTGTGTAATCAAACAGGATCAGTTTGCCGTCTTTAGTGCCCAAGAAAATCGCAGTGAGGTTTTCTATCTCGATAAAACAAGGATGAGGATGCCCCTCGATGTGCTCCAACGTTTTTAGTTTGGTGACGTCACAACGGTAACCAAGGCGTTCAATCGTAGCGATAAAACTGTCGCTGTCTTTTGGTTTAGGGATAAAAGCGTCGCTGAGGATAGAAGGTGTGCCTTCCCATTCAAGCGCTATGAGGGTGTAAGCTAAACCACGAATCAAAGGTGACTCATTGTATCGCTCGTCATAACTGCGAGCCTCAAAGTCCAACAAGCGCTGAGGGACATTATTAAAATCAACCAAAATACTCATTGGTCACCTCCGGTAAGTTTGACGCGTTTGAGGCGATGATTGAGTTTGTCCATCTTGTTGCTGACGATGATGAGGATTTTGTCGTTGGCGCGATAGGCGGTGCTGGTCAAAACCAATCGAGCAAAGTCGTCATCATAAACACAGTCGATGTCGTCGAAGATCAACACACGTTTGTTCGCGAGTAAGGCACGCACTAACAACAAGGCATAAGCGACTTGGCGCGAGAATGGGTTGCGTAAATGTCCTTTAAGCTCGGTGTAAAAACCAGCGGGAAGGGCATCGATTTGTGCCTTGATGTTCATGGTTTCGCAAAGCGCAAATGCCGTGTTATTTAAGCTCGGGCGGAAACAAGTCAAGTTGTCGATGATGGTGCCTTCGACGAACGAACTGGTTTTGTCGACCATGAGCACGCTATTACGCCAGACGTTGTAGTTGACGTCATCGAGCGGTGTCTCGTTGATTTGGATATCGAGCTTGCTGTCGGTGTTTTGCCGCGTAATGCAATTGGCGAGGTGGGTTTTACCTGCGCCGCTTTTCCCCGTCAGCAAGTAAGCCTGACCGCGTTCAAACTCAATGCGTTGTTTTTCCGAATACTTCACCGAGATGCGCTCGACTTCCGTCGTGTCGTTTTGTTGTTCTATAGATGCAGCAAGCTCAAGCAGCTCGGCGATACGTTGAATATGAAGCTTGTTCAACTCCCATCGACTCACCGTGCGCATTACTTGCTGGTATGGCGCGAAGTAGCGGTTGGTAAGCATGATGATGGCAGCCATGATGCCTTGGCTCGATTGCATGTTGATAACTGCCGTTGCCAAAACCACCACTACACAAGCGATGGAGAGCTGTTGTATGAGCGACAAGATAAGGTTGAAGTTTGATTCAATTTGCTCGTATTTGATGTTCTCGACTTCACGTTCTTCCACCATTTGTGTCATCAAGCTCTCAACGCGATATTCCATATTGCGCGCTTTGATATCGAGTGGGCTAGAGATGATCTCGATGATTTTAGAAGTAGTTAAGCCTTCGATGTCGGATTTGTTTTCTAAGCTGTTGATTTTCTGCTTGGAAAGACTGAGTGCGAACACCGCCAAAATGATGGAGGCGAGCAAGATGGTCACTCCCGCCCAAATGTTGATCACACCGATAATCAGAATGGTCAGTATGCTGACGGCAAGGTTGATCAATGCCCGTACAGATTCTCCGCCAAAGAAGGATTTAATCTCTGGAATGGTCGCAATACGCTCTAGGTATTCACCGGGTTCTAGACGACGAAACTTCGATATCTCAGCCAAACAGATTGATTGAAACACCTTGTTGGTTAAGTTGGTTTCGAATTGCTTCATGATCACCGACGAAATCTTCTCTTCCTGATTCTTTAAGTGATAGTCGAGGAAGATGGTGATCAAGATAATGGCAAACAGAAGAAACAGCGTGTCTTTGGCTTGGTTAGGTAAAACACGGTCAAAGATAATAAGAATCGAAAAGGGCAGCACTAAACCAAACAGTGTTGAGATGACCGTTGAGAAAGTCAGATAACACTTGTCAGCAAAGTTAATCTTTTGGGAAAAGTGCTCAGTTTGCATTGCGACCTCCTTTCTTAATCGATGGTTTAGAGAGAAGGTGTTTTGGAACTAAGTCTTGATTGCTTCTGCCTTCGATATCGCTCATCAACTGCATGATGCTTTCGATGGATTGCACCGATAACATGCCTTTGATTTGCTCAAGATTGATCGATTCAATGATGTAGTCATAACGCGCGCTCTCGTAATCACGTAACGCGCTAAACAGTTTACTTTCCGCTGCCAGTAAGTCGGTAATGGTTCGCGTACCAAGCTGGTAAGCGCGTTGAATGCCTTTATAGGAAGCGTAGTTGGCTCGAATGATGTTCTCGTAACTGCTGATGGCGCGGGAGAAGTCATTAATGTTGAGTACTGAGGTGTTAACGCTATTGCGCGTCGTGAACAACGAATCTTGGTACAGCAGCTCCGTTCGCTCGATGGCAGTCGATGATTTTTGAAAACCGTAGTAATCCGAACCGCCTGAGAAAATTGGCACATTCAAGTTCAAGCCGACACTGGTGGAGTTACTGTCCCCTGTTGCGGTTGGGTCGGTTCGGTTATAGTTGTTCGCATCGTCGTAACGGTAACTGGCAGAGAGCGATACGGTCGGCACAAAGTTTGAACCGCTTTCTTTCAAGCCTCTTCGGCTGCGCTCGACGGTTTTCTTCGCAACCAATAAGTCGTTATTGAGCTTCAAAGCTTGTTCAAGAATCTCACGTTGTTCGGATTCGCTGATTTCCGCCAAGGGCACGCTTTCGTAGATGTCCTGTGATGGGGTGACTGGGTATTGAACTTGAATCTCTAAACCGTTCAAAATTACGCGCCGGTCTTTCTCTAAGGTTCTTAAGCGATTGGCAATGCCTTCTTTCTGGGCAATTACCTCATACAACTCGCTCGCCGCAGTGTTGCCAAGTTCCACGTTGCGACGCATTTGGCGCTCACGTGTTTCAGACGATTTAAGTTCTACTTGGGTGGCTTTGATTTGCGCGTTGTTTTTCAGGTATTCGAAATATTGCGTCGCGATTTCAGAAATGGTGCTCTGGATTTTGTTCTCGTGTTTGATTTCTTCAATGTTGAAATCAAGCTTCGCGGTGCCGTATTTAAAGATGTCACCAAGGTTAAACACCGATTGGGATAAAGACACGCTGTAGCTGTTCGAGTTGTAGCTAGAACGTGTATCCGGTGTTCCCGTTAATATGGTTTCGTTTTCATTCCATGTGGTATCAGCAGCACCGTTTAAAGAGGGTAGAAACTTAGAACGGCTAATGTCGATGTTGTATTCGTTTTCTTCCACGCCTTTGTCACTAGCGCGCAGAGATAAATTGTTTTCCAAGCCGAGTTTGACCGCCTCAAGCAAGGTGGTCGCCATTGCCGAAGGAGCGTTGCTCAATGTAAGCGCTGCCAATACACAGCTAGTTAAGTTTCTGTACCGCCACATACTTGTTGATCACCTTGATGATTTCGTCGTTTTTATAAGGTTTGCTGATCACGTAATCCATTCCAGCTTCGATACAAGCTTGGTGTTCATTACTGCTGGTCAATGCTGTCGCACCTATAATGGTGCAAGGGTTCTGTCCGCTCTCTTGTTCGTATTGTCGAATGCGTTTGGTCGCTTCAATGCCGCCCATGCCCGGCATGATGCAGTCCATAAAAATGATGTCTGAGCGCTGATTCATGAAATGCTGAACGGCGTCTGCGCCATCGCCAACGGTGTCGGCTTCGTATTCTTGCTTGCTCAAAATACGTTTGAGTAGAATCTGTTGAACACGGTCATCCTCCACAATCAGGAATGAGCTGTTCTCCATCTGTTCTTCAGAGGCTTCCGCTTCCATGATTGCTAATAGGTTAGGGATGAACTCATACGGAATCGCAGGGGAGTTCAGAATCTTGTCGACAAAGGTATGGCTCTCTTGTGCTTGCTGAGTGCTCGTGACTGAAAGCAACAACTTCGTGTTCGGGTGATTGCGCAGTTGCGATTTCACCGTTTTGCTCAGTGAGGGCAGCTTGTTTGGCTCGAACGTGTCGGTCAGCATGATGGCATCGTATTCGCCAAAGGTTTTTGCCGCAGAGAAGAGTTCGTTCGGCGTTCGAATTGGCGTAATCTCTAAGCCCAAGTTGACTAACATTTTGTTCATCACATCAATGCGCAGCTGAGAGTTGGCACACAGTAATAGGCGCTTATTGTCGAAGCGAGTTTTCTCGGTGTGGAAGCTTTTGGCTTTCAAATCGAGCTGAATTTGAAAACGTTCCTGATTGCCCGATTGATACCAATGGCTCTCGTAATAGCCATAATCTTTCAACACGCTTTTCGCCAAATCGTCTTTGGTTGCAGTGTGCTGTTTATGGTCGCTCCAGTGTAGGGTATTGAGCTTGGCAAGCGGCACATCCAGCGTGGTTAAGAAGTTTAGATTGATGGTCAGGCGGGTATTTTCAATGTCTGACGCCGCACCTGATTCAATGGTGACAAACAGTTTCTTGTCGGCTTTGAGTTGGATGGCATTTGATAGCTGTAGGAACAACACCCAGAATAAGCTGGTGGATTGTCCTTCAACACGGTTTGGTAAGTTATCTGAGATAAAGCAGTCTAGCTCACCTTCATTTCGCTGCACTTTTGAACTGATGTGAATCATCAATTCAGACAGTACGTTCAGCAGTGAAAACTCTTTCGATTTGCTCTCGGTCCCTTGTGAAATGAGTCGGTTGTAGTTCTCTGCCAATTCAGACAGGGTATTGGCAGCCGAGGTTATATCTTGCGCCATCAACACGCCGCTCTCATCGGTCTCTTGAACGAGATATTGCACGCCGCCGTTAATGGTGTTGGTGATGCCACGAATCTCGTAACCAATCAGAGCATAGAGCTGCTTGTAGAGATCGTTATTGCGTTTTTGTTCTTCGAGTTTGCTGAAAATCAGTTTTAGGTGAGAGTAGATCTGACGCTGCTTCGGATTGATGCTCACTTCATTCAGCAACTCTTCCAACCTTTGTAAATCCAGTTGTTTGAGCTCTTGATAAAGCTCATCGAATTCTTGGTCAATGTCACGCTCATTCGAGCTGGATTTTTTCAGCTTAAGGATTGCCACCAAGTTCGATAGCACTGCGATACCAACCAGTACGACAACGACCACAAACAACCAAATGAAGAACTCGTTTTTCTCCATCATTAGGTCGCTCGCATGGTTGTTAAATATGGTCCGGTAGTTGTCGTCCATTTGTAGGTAGTTATTGGTGAGCGAGAGGTACAGTGCCAACACATCGTCGCGTGTTTTTTGGCTGTCTGAGAAGCGATTGATTGCCAGTTCAAGCTGCGTGTATTCGGTCGCGCCCACCAAGCTAAACTCGGTTTTGTTGAGTGACGCGAGCGACTTAAATTGGTCAATTTCGTCTTTCAGAACCTCAAAATCAAGCTCTGTTGTACTGCAATAACGTGCGCTTAAACAGCGTTGAAGCGTTTGAATATTAAACTCGATAGTTTGGTTGAGCTGTTGAGCTTGAACCAAAAGAGGCGCGTTTTGCACTTTCTCGACTGAATCCACTTTTTCCCAAGAGATATACAAATAAAAGGCGAGGGCAGCCAGCATCAAGCTGAAAGCAATGCTTAGGCGCATAACAGGAACGGAAATATTGTAAGAAGGTTTGCTACTCATCCATCACCTCTCATCGAATGCGTCTTCGATAGCCGACATAACCGGCTTCGCTGCGTATTCGATCACCCGGCGTGAACCTGTTTTCACGTCTGCGGTAAACTCCATATAAGGGGACAGCTTGTATTGTGTGCCTCCGCGCTCTAGATAGTTTTGACTGATTTGGATTTCCGCGAGGTAGAATTCAGCGTCTTCTTCTTCATAAGAAGAACGGCTGATCGATGCAATTCGACCTTCCAAAAATCCGTATTTGGCAAAGTTGTAGGTATCCATCTTCACTTTGACCGCTTGTCCGATTTCTACAAAACCCATGTCTTTACGCGGGATCTTCGCCTCTCCGTGAAGGGCGTTATTGATCGGTGCAATGTCCGCGATGCTTTCACCTGGCGGTATCACAGCGGAGCGGAAGTTGAAGTGCACTTTATCTACTACACCGTCAATAGGGGCGTAAACCACGAGGCGATCCACTTTATCTGAGTGTTGAGGACGTAATATACGTTTCAACTTTAAGTCCTTGTTTGCTTGAATGATTTGTGCTTGATACTCGGCATTACGATTCTCCACCAAGTCTCGGTACTGCTTCTCTAGTTTGTCGAGTTGGAAGCGCTCATTCATGACCGACTCATCAAGGTTTTCTATCTCACGCACCATGTTTGACTCTTGAACCTGCATATTCAGAACATCGACGTAAGACGCCATTTCCTCTTTGTACAAGGTGTTCTTAATATTGAGCTGCTTGCGTATCAAGGAGAGCTGGTTCTCGGAGCTTTTACGGCGCTTGAGCATTGAATCAATAAGCGAATTCTTATGTTGGATATCGTGAGTGATCAACTCTTCATTGGAACGGTTTTTAGAAAATTCTTGCTGCCAGGTATTCATGTTGACTTGCACTAATTCTGGGTACTTTTCGATGTAGGCAGAAAAATCGGGTTCCACCATATCGCGCAGGCTTTCGTAACGAATCTTGTCTAGCTCTAGCTGAATGATCTCTGTGTTTACCGTATCGAGTTGAGTGTTTCTATCCAGAGAGCGAAGGCGTGCAATAGGCTGACCTTCGTAAACTACTTCGCCTTTGCGCACTAGCATTTCTTCTAGAATACCGCCTTCAAGGTGTTGCACTTTTTCGATGTCAGATTCGAGCAATAGCTCACCGCGCACCGACACCACAATGTCGATACGAGCCTGAGATGCCACGGCGATAGCCACCATGGAAAGCAAAAAGATAACCAGCAAGGTTTTGTGTACGCTGGTCATTGCACTGGCTAGCACGATTGTATCGTCTGCTGTTACCTTCGAAGCTTCGTTGTTCGAAACGAGTGCCTTTTTGAGGTGATGTTCTATTTGCTTATTACTCATGAGCCACCCCTACGATTCACTACCTGTGCGGCTATCGATTGAATTTTCGATTTTTAACAGCTGGCTAATTTGTTTGTTTACGTTGTTAAGCTCGGTTTTAACGTCCTCGATCAATTCATTAGGAGCAGGGAAATGGTGTTTGTTTAAGTGTTCAAGCTTTGCCAATTTTGGTGGTAAGTCATCATCACATAACAAGACGAGAATGGTCTTTAGCCTTTTTGAATAACATCTGAGTGCTTCAAAACGGTTTTGTTTATGCAGCATCTCAATATCAATCCCTGCGTCACTGAAATCTTGGTAAAAATCGCCTAATAGCAATTGCAGCCCTTTATGGCTGTTGTCGACTGAGCGCAACAGATTTGTCATATTTATCATTATCCCACCGCACTAATTGCTTTAATGACAACAAGTAAGGATCTTTATACTGGGTTTTCAAATTTTTTTGTTTTTATGGAACTCGAAAGGTATGAAAAAAGTTGTATAAAAAAGTTGGTTTCTAAAAATGGTGTCCTTTACTGCCTCTAAATACGATCAGTTAGCTAAAAGCAACGGAGGCTGTAATGGCAGGCGACACTAATCAAGAAAAAGACAATGAAAAGCTTAACGATGCGGTAGAGCAAACAGAAACGAAGGATACGGGGACAAAAGAAGAAAAACAGCAGTCGACCGTCTCTTCGACTGTAGCGACCGGTGCTGAAAGCGCAGATGCTGTTGATGAAGCCAATCGTGCGATGGAAGAAAATCCTAGTGGCGCGGGTACGGAAGAAGAAGCAGTGAGCTCGGGTGGCGCAGTTCAAGAGGAGGATACTGAAAGTAGCAGCGACTCTGACGCTGCACAATCCAATGTTGTTGATAGTGTAGCTTCTAGCGGAGAATCAGGTGACGAGGCTCTGGGCAGCGGTGGTTCGGATTCTGGGGCGGGTGCCCAAGCGGTCGGTGGTGGTGATGCCTCTGGCTCTGAAGGTGGTTCGGACGCAGAAGGCAATGAAGCGCAAGGACAAGCGGTACAAACTTCATCTGCGCCAAGTGCTTCTTCAGACTCTGAAGGTTCTCAAGGTGGTGACGAGCTAGATTCAGAAACCACTGAAGAGAGCTTCGCGGTGGATGTACAAGACACCAGCGAAGAAACCACGACGCAAGTAGAAGACGATTTCGACTCCGAAACTACGAGCGAAACGTTCCAAATTAAAGTCGAAGGTGAAAATGACGCGCCAGAAGTAGGGCAAGATCTGGCATACATCATGGATGAAGATGGCACTATTACCTTCACTCAAGAACAACTTCTCGGGTACGCGAGTGATGTTGATGGCGATGATCTTGCCGCATTCAACGTGCAAGTGGGTGCTAATGCATCGGTTGTGGATAATGGTGATGGCACTTATACCGTCACACCTGATACTGATTTTAATGGTGAACTCGACTTAACGTTTGATATCAGTGATGGTCAAGAAACCATTTCTAGCTCGATTGATTTAACTGTTCGTCCAATCAATGACGCACCAGTGCCTGAAGATAAAACCTTTGAGATTGAAGAGGATGGTACGCTGATCTTCACCGATGCTGACCTGCTTGCTGGCGCAACGGATATTGAAGGCGATAACCTCACAGTTGAAGGTGTAAGTTACGATGGTGGCGACGGCATCCTGACCGACAACGGCAATGGGACTTACACTTTTGCGCCAAATGAAAATTTCAATGGTGATGTGAACTTCAGCTTTGATGTATCCGATGGCACAGATACGGTTTCTGCCAACATTGATGTAAGCGTCACACCAGTCGATGATGCGCCAGTGTCTGGCAATCTTGCTTACTCGGTGGACGAAGATGGCTCGATTCGTTTGAGCCAAGAGCAGTTGTTGTCGCAAGCTTCTGACGTGGAAGGCGATGCACTGACGGCATCTAATCTTTCGGTAGATGGCAATGCGACGGTGACTCAAAATGACGATGGCAGCTTCACCATCACACCGGACGCAGATTTCAACGGTGACATCGACATCAGCTTCGATATTTCAGATGGCACGAATACCGTTCAAGCAACCGCTGACCTAACAGTTAATCCAATCAACGATTTACCTGTTCCTCAAGACCAGCAGTTTAGCGTGGAAGAAGACGGAACTCTGATCTTCACCGATGCTGACCTGCTTGCTGGCGCAACGGATATTGAAGGCGATAACCTAACCGTTGAAGGTGTGAGTTACGATGGTGGCGACGGCATCCTGACCGACAACGGCAATGGGACTTACACTTTTGCGCCAAATGAAAACTTCAATGGCGACGTAAACTTCAGCTTTGATGTGTCCGACGGCACAGATACGGTTTCTGCCAACATTGATGTCAGTGTTACGCCTGTCGATGACGCACCAGTATCTGGCAATCTTGCTTACTCGGTGGATGAAGATGGCTCGATTCGTTTGAGCCAAGAGCAGTTGTTGTCGCAAGCTTCCGATGTGGAAGGCGATGCACTGACCGCATCTAATCTTTCGGTAGATGGCAACGCGACGGTGACTCAAAATGACGATGGTAGCTTCACCATCACACCAGACGCAGACTTCAATGGTGATATCGACATCAGCTTTGATATCTCAGATGGCACGAATACCGTTCAAGCAACCGCTGACCTAACGGTTAATCCAATCAACGATTTGCCTGTCCCTCAAGACCAACAATTCAGCGTGGAAGAAGATGGCACGCTGATCTTTACGGACGCAGACCTGCTTACTGGCGCAACGGATATTGAAGGCGACAACCTAACAGTTGAAGGCGTGAGCTACAATGGTGGCGACGGCATCCTGACCGACAACGGCAATGGGACTTACACTTTTGCGCCAAATGAAAACTTCAATGGTGACGTAAACTTCAGCTTTGATGTGTCCGACGGCACGGATACGGTTTCTGCCAACATTGATGTCAGTGTTACGCCTGTCGATGACGCACCAGTATCTGGCAATCTTGCTTACTCGGTGGACGAAGATGGCTCGATTCGTTTGAGCCAAGAACAGTTGTTGTCGCAAGCTTCCGATGTGGAAGGCGATGCACTGACGGCGTCTAACCTTTCGGTAGATGGCAACGCGACGGTGACTCAAAATGACGATGGTAGTTTCACTATCACGCCAGACGCAGATTTCAATGGTGATATCGACATCAGCTTCGATATTTCAGATGGCACGAATACCGTTCAAGCAACCGCTGACCTAACCGTTAATCCAATCAACGATCTGCCTGTTCCTCAAGACCAACAATTTAGTGTGGAAGAGGACGGCACGCTGCAATTTACTGATGCGGATCTGCTTGCTGGTGCGACCGACATTGAAGGCGATGACCTTTCTGTAACGGGAATCAGCTATGAAGGCACCGACGGCGTTCTAACTGACAATGGCGATGGCACGTATAGCTTTGCGCCAAATGAGAACTTCAATGGCGATGTAAACTTCAGCTTCGACGTATCTGATGGCACAGGTACGGTTTCAGCGAATGTAGATGTGAGCGTCACGCCGGTGAATGATCCTCCGGTGGCTGGTTCAACGTCTTACACAGTTCACGAAGACAACTCTATTACCATTTCTGACGCACAACTGTTGGCAAACTCTTCGGATTTAGAAGGGGATGTCTCGATTGATAGCGTGAGCTACTCTGGCAGCGATGGTGTGTTGCAAATCAATGGTGACGGTACGTACACCTTCTCTCCAAATGAAAACTTTAATGGTGAAGTGACGCTTGATGTCGTCGTCGCTGATGAAGAAGGCGCAACGGATGCCACCACTGCTGGCATTACGGTGCTGGAAGTGAACGATCCACCAGTCGCAGGACCAACTTCTTACACCATTGATGAAGATTCAGTTCTGACGTTTAGTGAGTCGCAAGTGCTGTTGAATGCCTCTGATGTGGAAGGCGACGTAGAGCTTGTTGGCATTAGTTACGATGGTCCGGATGGCATTTTCACCGTTAACGATGATGGCACGTGCAGCTTCGCGCCAAACGAGAACTTTAACGGACAAGTTCAACTTGATGTGACCATTCGAGATGAAGATGGAGCAGAAGTTGATACCGTCATCAATGTGAATGTATTGCCAATCAATGATGCGCCAGTATCGGGTGATTTGGCTTATAGCGTTGATGAAGACGGTGCGATTACACTCAGCCAAGAGCAGCTTCTTTCTCAAGCGTCTGATATTGAGGGCGATGACCTGACCGCTAGCGATTTGACTGTAGATGGAAACGCAACCGTCACAGCGAACGATGATGGCAGCTTCACGATTACACCAGATGCGGACTTTAATGGTGACATTGATATCCAATTCAACATTACGGACGGCACAGACACTATCCAAGCAACGGCGGATCTAACGGTTAATCCAGTTAACGATCTTCCTGTCCCTCAAGACCAGCAGTTCAGTGTTGAAGAAGACGGCACGCTTCAGTTTACCGACGCAGACCTACTTGCTGGCGCGACCGATATCGATGGCGATAACTTAACGGTTGATGGCATTAGCTACACAGGCAGCGATGGTGTGCTGACTGACCACGGCGATGGTACTTACACCTTTGCACCAAATGAAAACTTCAACGGCGACGTCAGCTTTAGCTTTGGTGTTTCTGACGGCACTGAGACCGTACCTGCCAATGTGGACGTGAGCGTCACTCCAGTGAACGATCCTCCGGTTGCGGGTTCTACGTCTTACACGGTTGATGAAGATAATGCGATTACCATTTCCGACGAGCAGCTTCTGGCTAACTCTTCGGATGTGGAAGGCGCGGTGTCCATCGATAGCGTGACCTATTCAGGCACCGATGGCGTATTCCAAGATAACGGTGACGGCACTTACACCTTCATGCCGAATGAGAACTTCAGTGGTGATATCAGCCTTGATGTGATTGTGGCGGATGAGCAAGGTGCGATTGACGAAACGACCGCAGGCATTACGGTCATTGAAGTGAATGATCCTCCAGTTGCCGGTCCAACGTCTTACACGGTTGACGAAGATTCAGTACTGACATTCAGTGAGTCACAAATTCTTGCTAACGCATCTGATATCGAGGGCGATGTAGAGCTTGTTGGCATCAGCTATGAAGGCTCGGATGGTATCTTTACCGTCAATGGCGATGGTACTTGTAGCTTTGCACCAAACGAGAACTTCAATGGTCAAGTTCAGTTGGATGTGACCATTCAAGATGAGAATGGGGCAACCGTTGATACGCACATCAATGTCGATGTATTGCCAATCAACGATCCACCAGTATCGGGTGATTTGGCTTACACCATCAACGAAGACAGCTCAATCACGCTAAGCCAAGAGCAGCTGCTTGCCAAAGCGGGCGATATTGATAGCGAGAACCTTGAAGCCATCAATCTATCGACAGATGACAACGCAACGATTCAATACAACGATGATGGCAGTTACACCATCACACCGGATGAAAACTACAACGGCGACCTAGATCTGACCTTCGATATCATTGATAACGATGGTGGCTCGGTACAAGTTGGTCTGGACATTACGGTTAATCCTGTGAATGACTTGCCACAAGCGCAAGATCAACAGTTCACGGTAGAAGAAGATGGCACCTTGCTGTTCACGGATGCAGACCTATTGGAAGGCGCATCGGATATTGATGGCGATGATCTGTCTATCGAAAACGTTCTCTACACAGGTGCAGATGGTGTGCTTACCGACAATGGCGATGGCACCTACAGCTTCGCGCCGAATGAGAACTTCAACGGTGATGTTCAGTTCACATTCGATGTGTCTGACGGCACAGGTTCAACACCAGCATTCATTGATGTCAGCGTGACACCAGTGAACGATCCGCCGGTTGCAGGTTCTACGTCTTACACGGTTCAAGAAGACGGTCAAATCACCATCAGTGACGAGCAGTTGTTAGCCAACTCTTCTGATGTGGAAGGCGACGTAGCCTTGGCGAATGTTAGCTACTCTGGTAACGACGGTAGCTTCGTGGACAATGGCGACGGCACATATACCTTCACACCAAATGAGAACTTTGACGGTAACATTTCGCTCGACGTTACGGTCATCGACCAAGATGGTGCAACGGATACGACAACCGCAGGCATCGATGTTATCGCGGTGAACGACGCTCCTGAAACATCAGGCATTCAAGCTGAAGTGGATGAAGATAACGCCATCACCATCACGCAAGAACAGTTGCTTGCGAATGCGACAGACATTGAAGGTGATGACCTTGTTGCCAGCAATCTACAAACCAATGACCCAGATGCGACGATCGTAGCCAACGATGATGGTTCATTCACCATTACGCATACGGAAAACTTTAACGGTGAGTTGGACTTCACTTATAACATCAGCGATGGCGAAAATGATGTTCTGACCACGTTGGATCTGACCGTTAATCCTGTCAACGATGCGCCAGAAGCGGGCGACGAGATCTTTATTCAAGCAGAAGAAGACCAAACAGTGGGTGTTTCTCTGCGTGAAGAGCCTGCGTTACGTCTCGACCAAGCCCCTGAAAACGGCATCATTGAAGCAAATCTAAATGACGAATGGGTACAGCTAGAAGTCGGGCAGGAGGTGCCTGCAGACACGGAAGTGCGCTTCATTCCAAACGATGATGCATTGGCGAACGGTACGCATACGAGTAAAATTGGTACCTTTGATGACAACGCTAGCCTCGATGATTGGGGGACTGCTGTTGACCCTTACACACGTGAGTTTGTTGATGGTGATTTGAAAGTTACCGTTCAAAGTAATGACGACCCACTCGGTGCGTGGAATGGTAAAACACACATCGGTCACGGTATTGGCGATACTGACCGCCAAGGCTTGAGCGGTGATGAAAAACTGACTGTGACCGTTGAAGGCCAAGACATCAACGAAATCAGCTTCCACCTAGATGGTCTAGGCGGCTGGTTTATGGAAGAGTCTCGCCACTTTACGGAAGTCGAAATTCGCGCCTTTAACTCTGATGGTGACTTGATCGACTCGATGACTTACCACAAAGAAGATCGTGGTAGCTATGAGACGGATTACACCCTAACGGTGAACGAACCGGTATCTTACTTTGAGCTAGGTACGATTCAAGGTAACGGTACTTACGTGGTTCAAAACATGACGGTTTCGCAAACTTGTCATGATGAAGCGGTGTTCACATCTATTGGCGTGGACGGCACGGAAATCACGGAAACGGTAGAACTGAATATCCGTGAAGGTGACAGTGAAATCGAACTGACGGCTGATCTGCCAAATGTGACCATCGATACCGAAGGTTCTACGCAGTTTGCCTCTGTGGTTATCACTGAAGAGCAGCTTCTCGCACAAGCGAGTGATATCGATAGTGACGTTCTTGATATTCAAAACCTAGAGCTGGTGGGGGATAACGCGGAGCACGCTACGTTAACCGACAACGGCGATGGTACATGGACAGTCACACCGGATGAGAACTTCTATGGTGAGATTGAGCTTGGTTACCAAGTTACGGATGGTGAACTCACCGACGACAACATCATCAACATCAACTTCGAAGCAGTAAACGATGCGCCAATCGTTTCTGGTCCGATTGTGTTGTCGACTGATGAGGATGTGGGCATTACGTTTAGCGCGGATGATTTGCTTGCCAATGCAAGTGACGTGGAAGGCGATGCGCTGTCTATCTCTGATATCTCTTACAGCGGTGACAACGGTGAGCTTGTCGACAATGCCGACGGCACTTACACCTTTATGCCGAATGAAAACTTCAATGGTGAAGTCGACATCGATTACAAAGTCTTCGATGGCACCGATGAAGTCGATACCCATCTAGATCTGACCGTTATTCCAGTCAACGATGTGCCAGTTCCTGGTGCGCCGCTGCATACTCAAATGCTAGAAAACGGCACCATCATCATCGAAGCAAAAGACCTGTTATCAGGTGCGACCGATGTGGATGGCGACATTCTGCATATCGAGAACCTGCTGCTTGTTGACCAGTCACAAGGTACGTTGACAGACAACGGCGACAACACCTTTACCTTCGAGCCAACTTCGAACTTCTACGGCGAAGTGAACCTGACCTTCGACATCAGCGATGGTCAAGCAAGCGCACCAAGCACAGCGAAGATCGATGTTGAGATCGTCAACGAAGGTCCAGAGGTCAGCGGCCCTGTTGATGCGGTCGTCGATGAAGATGGCTCAATTACCATCACTCAAGAAGACTTGTTAGCGAACGCGACGGACGTGGATGGTGACAACCTTGAAGCGGTGAACCTGTCGACCAACGATCCTAATGCAACCATCGTTGAGAACGCTGATGGTAGCTTCACGATTACACCGAGTGAAAACTTCTTTGGTGAAATCGAATTTACTTATGACGTAACTGACGCGATTGAAACCGTCGCTGCAGATCTAAACCTCACCGTTAACCCTGTGAATGACCTGCCAGATGTGCCTGATTTGTCCTTCACTACAGAAGACGGCGAAGCCATCACGATTACTGAAGCAGAGCTGCTGGCTCAAGCGACGGACATCGAAGGCGATGACTTATCTGTTGTGAACGTGACGAGCTTAAGCGATATGGTTCAAGTGACAGACAATGGCGATGGCACCTACACGTTAACGCCAGAGCAGGGCTTCTTTGGTAATGTTGACCTCACGTTTGATGTGAGTGATGGCACCGATGTGGTGGCGGCAAACATCGACTTGAAAGTTGAGTTCGTCAACGACGCACCAGAAGCAGCGCCAATCGTGGCAGACGTGGACGAGGATGGCTCTATTCTCGTGACACAAGAAATGCTGCTTGAAAATGCCAGCGATCAAGATGGTGATGACCTATACGCAACGGCACTAGAAACCAATGATCCGAATGCCTCTATCGTGGATAACGGCGACGGCACCTTTACCGTTACGCCTTCACAGAACTTCAACGGAGACATCGAGTTTACTTATGAAGTGAGCGACGGTGAATTGAGTGTTGCCAATGAAATGACATTGACGGTGAACCCAGTCAATGACATTCCAATTGTTGCGCCTGGCATGTACCACATTGAAGAGGATGGCAGCATCCTGTTCACGCAAGAAGATCTTCTAAGTGGCGCGATTGATATTGATGGTGATGACCTCACTGTTACGAGCATTAACTACTCGGGTGATGAAGGTACTGTAACGGATAACGGTGACGGTACATTTAGCTTCGTACCAGAAGAGCACTTCAGTGGTGACTTACAGTTCAGCTTTACGGTTTCTGACGGTACGGATGAAGTTGAGCAAGACATTAATGTCCATATCGAAGCCGTAGCAGATGCGCCAGATCTAGTCATCACTGATGGCGACGGTCGAAACGTGGATGACCAAGCGATCTTGGTTGAGCCAGGCGGTATTGTTGAAGTGAACATCGCCGCAGCATTGGTTGACCAAGACTTGTCAGAAACGCTGACTGTGACCGTTGATGGTGTTCCAGAAGGTTCGGTGATCAGCTACGACAACGAAGGGGTACTTAACGATCAAGACAACGGTATCACCAGTTTTAACGATACTGAAATCACGGTTACCTTTGAAGGTGAAACCGCGGGTTACCAAAACACAGCGGGTTACTACAAAGTCGATGAAGATGGCAACATCACGGGCGTTGAAGTGGTATACGAAAACGCCTCTCAAGTTGGCGGCGGTGGTGACCTCGTTCCGGGACAAGATCAGTTCAGCTTCCAAATCTCGGAAGGGGAAAGCTTCAACCTATTCTTGATTCCTAACGGTCATAACTTCAATGACTTTGCGTCCATGCAAGATGGTCAGTATGAGTTCCGTGCGGCAGATGGCTCTCCTGCGAACATGGATACGGTCGACCCACAACTCGTGTTTGTGGGTGCTGATGGTTCTGAAACCGTGATTCAAAGCCAATTTGGTGATGCAGTCTTCCATGGCGGCACAAGCTCAGAGCTCAACCAAGATGGCATTGAACATACTCGAACTACTGTGAACGAAGACGGTGAACTGGTTTACGGCTTTGAAGATCTCTACGGTGGCGGCGATGCCGATTATAGTGACTTCAACTTCACCATTGATGTAGGTGAAGTGAACAGCCAGATCTACAGCGGTGAAGTTACAGTCGGTCCAGATGGTTCTGTAACGCTTCCAACCACAGCAATTGAACAAGAGCTACAGATTCAATTGCCAGAAGACTTTAACCAACAGCTAGAAATCAATGTAACGGCAACGGCAACAGAGCTATCAAATAATGATTCTGAAACCGTTTCTCAAACCATCTACGTCAATGCAACAGGTGCCCACATTGAACATGCACCTGAAGCATTGCCTGTTTCAGCGATGGTTGAAGAAGATGGTTCAATCCTAATTACGCAAGAAGATTTGCTCGCTAATGCGCGTGACTTGGATGGAGACCAACTGATAGCGCTGAACTTAGCAACGGATGATGAAAACATCACCATCACAGACAATGGCGACGGTACTTACACCTTAACGCCAGATGCGGACTTTAATGGTGATATCACCTTTACGTTCGATGTGTCTGACGGCGATGATGTTGTCTCAACCAACCTTGAGTTATTGGTGTCACCAGTTAATGATGCGCCTGAACCACAAGATCAAGCGTTCACTGTTGGTGAAGATGGTGTGCTGACCTTTACTGATGCGGATCTGCTAACAGGCGCTACCGATATTGAAGGGGATGACCTATCTGTTGAGGGCGTCACTTACACAGGCGCAGACGGTGTTCTTACTGACAATGGTGATGGCACTTACAGCTTCGCACCAAACGAGAACTTCAATGGCGACGTGAACTTCACTTTCGATGTTTCCGATGGCACAGATACCGTGACGGCAAATATCGATGTAACAGTGACGCCAGAGAACGATCCACCGGTGGCAGGCAGCACGGCTTACACCGTTCATGAAGACAATTCGATTACCATCAGTGACGAACAGCTATTAGCGAACTCATCGGATATTGAAGGCGATGTGTTGATTGATAGCGTGAGCTACAGCGGTAACGATGGTGTGCTGGAAATCAACGGTGATGGTACTTACACCTTCTCACCAAACGAGAACTTCAGCGGCGAGGTGAGCCTAGATGTTGTCGTTGTCGATGAAGAGGGTGCAACGGACTCTACCACTGCTGGCATTACTGTGATTGAGGTAAATGACCCACCAATCGCAGGTCCTACTGCATACACTATCGATGAAGACCAAGTTCTGACCTTTAGTGAGTCGCAAGTGCTACTGAATGCTTCGGATGTTGAAGGTGATGTTGAGCTAGTAGGCATCAGCTACGACGGTCCAGATGGTATCTTCTCAGTAAACGGTGATGGTACTTGTAGCTTTGCACCGAATGAAAACTTCAACGGTCAAGTACAGTTGGATGTGACCATTCGTGATGAAGACGGCGCAGAGGTTGATACTTACATCACAGTCGATGTCTTACCAATCAATGATGCACCTGTATCGGGTAACTTGGCTTACAGCGTCGACGAAGACAACTCAATCACACTTAGCCAAGAGCAACTTCTTGCTCTAGCATCGGATGTAGAAGGTGATGCGCTGACTGCGTCTAACCTAGTGGTTGATGGCGATGCAACGGTTACGGCAAACGACGATGGTAGCTTCACTATCACGCCAGATGCGAACTTCAATGGCGACATTGATATCACGTTCGACATCAATGATGGCAGCGACACTATTGTTGCAACGGCGGACCTAACCGTTAACCCAGTTAATGACTTGCCGCAGCCAGAAGATCAAGCGTTCACCATTGGTGAAGATGGTGTGTTGACCTTCACTGATCAAGACCTGCTGGATGGTGCAACGGACATCGATGGCGATGACCTATCGGTAGAAGGTGTCACTTACACAGGCGCAGATGGTGTCCTAACTGACAATGGAGATGGTACGTATAGCTTCGCTCCGAATGAGAACTTCAATGGCGACGTGAACTTTACCTTCGATGTTTCCGATGGCACGGACACCGTGACCGCGAATATCGATGTGAGTGTGATGCCAGAGAACGATCTACCGGTGGCAGGCAGCACGTCTTACACAGTGCATGAAGATAACTCGATCACCACCAGTGACGAGCAGTTACTGGCGAATTCATCAGACGTCGAAGGAGATGTCGCGGTTGATAGCGTTAGCTACAGCGGCACAGATGGTGTGTTCCAAGACAATGGTGATGGTACGTACACCTTCTCGCCAAACGAAAACTTCAATGGCGAAGTGAGCCTAGATGTTGTCGTAGTCGATGAAGACGGTGCAACGGATTCAGCTACCGCAGGTATTACAGTACTTGAGGTGAACGATCCACCAATTGCAGGCGCGACCAGCTACTCAGTGAACGAAGACGAAGTCATCACCATTAGCTCTGAGCAGTTATTGGCGAACGCTTCTGACGTTGAAGGTGAAGTTGCGATTGATAGCGTCAGCTACAGCGGCTCTGACGGTATCTTTACTACTAACGGTGACGGCACATTCAGCTTCGCACCAAACGCCAACTTTGATGGCGATGTTAGCCTAGATGTTGTGGTTGTTGATGAAGACGGTGCAACTGCGGCAACTAACGCAAACATCGATGTATTGCCAATCAACGATGCGCCAGTATCGGGCAACTTGGCTTACAGTGTCGATGAAGACAATTCAATTACGCTAAGCCAAGAGCAGCTTCTTGCTCAAGCATCGGATGTAGAAGGCGACGCGCTAACCGCATCTAACCTAGTGGTTGACGGTGATGCAACGGTCACGGCAAACGATGATGGTAGCTTCACTATCACGCCAGATGCGAACTTTAATGGCGACATTGATATCACGTTCGATATCAACGACGGCAGCGACACTATTGTTGCAACAGCGGACCTAACCGTTAACCCAGTTAATGATTTGCCGCAGCCAGAAGATCAAGCGTTCACCATTGGCGAAGATGGCGTGTTGACCTTCACTGACCAAGATCTGCTTGATGGCGCAACGGACATCGATGGCGATGACCTCTCGATTGAAGGCGTCACTTACACAGGCGCAGATGGTGTCCTAACTGACAATGGCGATGGCACTTACAGCTTCGCGCCAAACGAGAACTTCAATGGCGACGTGAACTTTACCTTCGATGTTTCTGACGGCACGGATACCGTGACCGCGAATATCGATGTGACAGTCACACCAGAGAACGATCCACCGGTGGCAGGCAGCACGTCTTACACGGTGCATGAAGACAATTCGATCACCATCAGTAACGAGCAGTTATTGGCTAACTCGTCTGACGTCGAAGGCGAAGTAGCAATCGACAGCGTGAGCTACAGCGGCGCAGATGGCGTGTTCCAAGACAATGGTGATGGTACTTACACCTTCTCGCCAAACGAGAACTTCAATGGTGAAGTCAGCCTAGATGTTGTTGTGGTAGACGAAGACGGTGCTACGGATTCAACCACCGCAGGTATTACAGTACTTGAGGTGAACGATCCACCAATTGCCGGCGCAACTAGCTACTCAGTCAACGAAGATGAAGTCATCACCATTAGCTCTGAGCAGCTGTTGGCGAATGCTTCTGATGTTGACGGTGAAGTGGCGATTGATAGCGTCAGCTACAGCGGCTCCGACGGTATCTTTACTGACAACGGCGACGGTACATTCAGCTTCGCGCCAAACGAAAACTTCAACGGTGACGTCAGTCTTGATGTTGTTGTGACTGATGAAGATGGTGCAACGGTAGCAACCAATGCAAACATCGATGTTCTTCCAATCAATGATGCTCCGGTATCAGGTGATTTGGCTTACAGCGTGGATGAAGATGGTTCTATCACCCTCAGCCAAGAGCAGCTTCTTGCGCAAGCCGGCGACGTAGATGGCGATGACCTAACCGCAGCGAACCTCACTGTTGACGGCAATGCGACCGTTGTTGCGAACGATGACGGCAGCTTCACTATCACACCGGATGCAGACTTTAATGGCGACATTGATCTGAGCTTCGACATTACGGACGGTGATGCGACCATTCAAGCGACTGCCGATCTGACTGTGAATCCAGTGAACGACCTACCAACAGTTGGTCAACCACAGTTCGTCACGCAAGAAGACACCAGCTTCACATTTACCGAAGAGCAACTGCTGCAAAATGCAGGAGATATCGATGGTGATAACTTAACGGTTGAAAACGTTGCTTCTGACAGTGGTACGTTAGTCGATAACGGGGACGGCACGTACACCTTCGCACCAAACGAAAACTTCGATGGCAACGTCAACGTGACGTTTGATGTCAACGATGGCACCGCAACCGTGCCAGCAGAAGCGAACATTGATGTTCAATCTGTGGTTGATATGCCAGAGTTGTCGATTGCTTCAGACTTGGTGATTGCGTCTGATAACTTCGAGTCTGGCTCGAACGGTTGGAACGCGAACACCGAAAGTTCACAAGGCTTCGAAACGGGCGACATGTTGGGTCGTATTGGTGGCACTGGTGGTGATGAAGCGGTCAGCAAAACCTACGAGATCCCAAGCGATGTCAACGAAGTGAACATCTCGTTTAGCTTCTACGAAATCGATTCTTGGGATGGCGAGTCGTTCCAAATCTTTGTCGGCGGCGAACAGCTAACGACGTTAGAGAACTCAGCGTTCCGTACTCAAGATGGCACGACAACGCTTTACGACTCAGACGGTAACGAAGTGGGTGAAGTGATCCACGGAGCCTCTCAACGTGAAGGCTTCAGTGGCTGGAATGACCAAGCTCACCAAATCAATCTGACGGTTCCTGTCGAGGATGGCGAACTACAACTCGGCTTCGGTTCAACCTTGAATCAAGACGTTTGGGATGAATCATTTGGTATCGACAACATCGAAATCACGGTAGCGGACGCGGATTATCAAATTATTGGTACCGAAGATACACCAGTGCCGCTTGATATCGATGCAGCGTTAACCGATACCGATGGTTCAGAAAACCTCGCTATCTTGATTGAAGATGTGCCAGAAGGCAGCTCGCTATCAGCGGGTGTTGATAATGGTGATGGTACTTGGTCACTACAACCAGGCGAGCTAGAAGGGCTAGAGTTTATTCCTTCTGCGGACTTCAATGGCGATGTGACGCTAACCGTGAATGCAACCTCTACGGATGTGGATACCGGTACAACGGCGACAGCGACGCAAGATGTGACAATTCATATCTCGCCAACCAATGATGCACCAGAAGTAACGGGTGACATCACTGCAGTCACTGCCGAAGACAACAGCATTACGCTAACTCAAGAGCAGTTATTGGAGCACGCTGTTGATATCGATGGCGATGACTTAAGTGCAATCAACCTGAGCACCAATGATGAAAATGCAACGGTTGAAATGAACGAGGATGGCAGCTTTACCATCACTCCGAGCGAGAACTTCTACGGTGACATTGAGTTTAGTTACGATGTCACAGATGGCGAAGAAGTGGTTGCGGCTGGTCTCGACTTAACAGTAACACCAGTCAATGACGCGCCAGAGCCACAAGATCAAGCGTTCACCGTGGGTGAGGACGGTCTTCTTACCTTCACAGACGCAGACTTGTTAACAGGCGCGACGGATGTAGAAGGTGACAACCTAACCGTTGAAGGCGTGAGCTACAAAGGTGCTGATGGTGTCCTAACCGACAATGGTGATGGCACTTACAGCTTCGCGCCAAACGAAAACTTCAATGGCGACGTGAACTTTACCTTCGATGTTTCCGATGGCACGGATACCGTGACCGCAAATATCGATGTAAGCGTGACGCCAGAGAACGATCCACCGGTGGCAGGCAGCACGTCCTACACAGTACATGAAGATAATTCGATCACCATTAGTGACGAGCAACTACTGGCTAATTCGTCGGATATTGAAGGCGACGTAGACATCAGTAGTGTGACTTACAGTGGCAACGATGGCGTCTTCCAAGACAATGGCGATGGTACGTACACCTTCTCTCCAAACGAGAACTTCAATGGTGAGGTCAGCCTAGACGTTGTGGTTGTCGATGAAGAGGGCGCGACAGACTCAACCACTGCGGGTATCACAGTACTTGAGGTGAACGATCCACCAATCGCAGGTGCGACCAGTTACTCTGTCAATGAAGACGAAGTCATTATCTTCACGGAAGAGCAACTGCTAGCGCAGTCAAGCGATGTGGAAGGCGACGTGAGCTTAGAAAGCGTCTCTTACAGTGGTAGCGACGGCATTCTAACAGCGAATGACGATGGCACTTACAGCTTCGCGCCAAATGAAAACTTCAACGGTGGCGTAAGCCTAGACGTAGTCGTCGCTGATGAAGACGGTGCAACTGCGACAACCAACGCGAACATTGATGTATTGCCTGTCAACGATGCTCCGGTATCTGGCGATTTGGCTTACAGCGTCGATGAAGACGGTTCAATCACATTGAGTCAAGAGCAGTTACTGGCTCAAGCGGGTGACGTCGACAGCGATAATCTAGAAGCGGTGAACTTAACCGCGGTAGCCAATGCGACCGTTGTTGAGAACCAAGATGGGAGCTTCACGATTACGCCTGATGCGAACTTCAATGGCGATATCGACCTAAGTTTCGACTTGATTGATAACGATGGTGCGAGCGTGGAAGTGGGCGTCGACCTAACGGTGAACCCAATTAACGATGCGCCGCAATCAACGCCAGTGAATATTGCTGGCACCGAAGATACCACCATTCTTATTACGCAGGACATGTTGCTTGCTAACGCGACAGACATCGACAACACCTACGATGAACTGTCTGCTGTCGACCTAGTGATTGATGAGCAATACGGTGACTTGCTAGACAACGGCGATGGCACTTGGTCATTCACTCCAGCTGAGAACTTCAACGGCGATGTGCCAATGTCGTTCGGCGTCAGCGATGGTGATTTAGTGACGCCGGTTGAAGGCAATCTAAACATCGAAGCGGTTAATGATGCACCAGAAGCGCCAACCATCCAGATGCAAGGCGAAGAAGATGTGGTCATGGTGATTGACCCTGCTTACATCGCTGATCAAGTTACGGATCTTGATGGTGACGAAATCAGCGTAGAAAGCATCACGGTTCGTGCGCCTGCAAACGCGACATTAACCCAGCAACCAGATGGTATGTACCACTTGGTAACCACTCAAGACTTCAATGGTTTGGTGGAACTGGGCTACACCGCGACGGATGGTGAAGAAGTGGTTGAAGGCTCGTTGAATGTGGATGTCATTCCAGTCAACGATGCTCCATTCAATGTGGGTAATGCCTTTATGGCAACCGACGAGGATGGCGCATTCACCTTCGACGCTGGCGACCTGATGAACTTGTTCGGCGACATTGACACTGAAAACCTAGTCGTATCACGCATTATCACCGCAGAAGGTGAAGATGGTGGTGAGGTAACAGACAACGGTGACGGTACTTGGACGTTCACACCGACTGGCGATTTTGCAGGGGTTTCTGACTTGCAAGTTGTGGTAAGTGACGGTGAGTTTGAAACAGTACTTGATGTACCAGTGTTTGTTCGCCCTGTTGCGGATGGCGCGGTCATCACAACCGACCATGATGGTCCGTTAGTCTTCGGTGAGGACGAAACGGGTCACCTAGGCTTGAATGTTGGTCTGATCGACGATTCAGAAACACTGAGTAACCTAGTGATGACTGGTTTCCCTGTTGGCTTCGAAGTTACGGATGGTGTGAACACCATTACCATTACGGAACCGGGTCAATACATCGACTTGAACGAGTGGGATATTTCAGACCTGCAAATGACGCCTCCGGCTGACTTTAATGGCGAGTTCTTCGTAACCGTGACCGCAACAACGGTGGATTATGGTGACGAGCCAGAAGAGTTCGAAGATGGCATCGATTCAGGTGACTTCGAAACCCTAGCGGGTGAGCCCGTTATCCTAACCGCTGATGACCTAATCGGATTGGCAGAAAACGTAGACGCTGACGCGGGTGATGAAGTGAAATTTGTTCACCTAGCTGACCGCAGCCAAGGTGAGATTGTCGATAACGGTGATGGCACATGGACATTCAATCCAGCACCAGGCTTTACTGGTGAAGCGGATATCGCTTACGTGATTGATAAAGACGGTGTGCTTCATGATGAGCAAACGGGTGTGGTCGTGAAAGAAGACGCACCACAAGAGAATGCTTCTCCAGAAATCGACAGCATTTCTACCACAGAAATGGCAGCGGATGGCACCTTGTCGTTCACCAATGATGACATGCTGTCGACCTTGAGCGATGCAGAAGGCGACAGCTTGAGCATTGAGTCAGTGAGCCTAATGGAAGGTCAAGGTGTGATAGAGACCGATAACCAAGGTAACTACCAATTCACACCAGCAGAAGGCTACACCGGAGATGTTCAAGTTGGCTTCATTGCAACTGACGGTGAAAACCGCATTGAGAGCTTCTTTAATGTCGACATCCAAGGTGAAGGTGAAACCACTACCAGCGAAGGCTACGCACTGGCTGATGATGGTTCACTAACACTAACGGAAGCACAGTTGATTGATGAACTTGGCATTAGCCCTTCAGCAGAAGTGTTGGATGTCGCCGATGCAAACGATGCTGGTTTCTTTGCGAAATCAGGTGGTGAAGAGTGGACATACTGGCCGAACGATGACTTCGATGGCAATTTGGCTATGGATGTTCAGGTCAACGACAATGGTGAAGTATCGACTCAGAATCTGAGCATCCAAGTTGCGGACGATTCAGCGCAAAGCGACGAGCCACAAATCCAAACTGCTCAAGCATCAGCAGAGCAGCAAGTTGGCGAAGCGCAACAGCCTGAAGAGCAAGCAGCAAACGGTGCAGACAGTGAAGAGGAGAGCGCAGCTGATGTGACTGCAGCACCAGGCGATACCATTTCTATCTCGGTTCCAGATGAGGTCAGCGGTAACGAATCGGTGGATTATGCAGAAATGTCCGGTCTACCTGATGGCGCATCGGTAAGCAACGCACTGGATAATGGCGATGGCAGCTTCACATTAAGTGGCAACCTGAACCAACCAGTATCGGTTGACCTACCAGAAGGTTACGAAGGTACGAGCGAAATCCAATTCCAAGGTTACGACGAATTGGGCAGCGCAGTAGAAGGTGCGAGTGGCACAGTTGAAGTTGAAGTCGATGATCAATACACCATGCAAGGTTCTGCTCAAGATCAGCAACCAGATATGGCGGGTATGGAATCTGGCGGCAGCGACTGGACAAGTGCAGGAGGTCAAGATCAAGGTGTTGACTTCACGGATGACTCTGGCAGCTTCGACTCGGATACTCAAACAGGTACTGACCAAGGCAACGATTTCGATCAAAGCTCAATGTAACCAGTCCTAGACGAGGGCAGTGTCATTGCTTCCCGAACCAAAGCCATGCAGAGCCTACTTTGCATGGCTTTTTTGTTGGTCTTCTTTCTATGAGCTCTAGAAAAAACTTGGAAATTGAAAAAAGTATTCTTAGCTAGTTTATACCCAAGTAACCTCGAGATGTTAGGCTCAGCGAGAATGGCTTGGTTTGTAGACGCGGCGGCGATTTAAAGGTCTAGTGGGTCTAAATCAAGAATCGACAACAAAGTATACAAACCAAGACAGCTCGCCCTTCGGGAGCGTGTCATTGACTCGGTTTCTGTGTCAAACAACGTGGAAAGAGCTGACTATTACGCTGCGTTGTTTTCCTTGACCCCGAATCAATGACAACGCTCTGAATCCTGCATCTTGAAGTCACTTGGGTATAAGAGTCATTTACAAGGAGGAGCGACATGTACCGTTATGTTAGTTCACCAAAAGCGTCGAAGTACATAGTACCGCCGCCACTGCATCGCGAGTTGTCGAGTATCGATGTACCAGAGTCGGAACTTGAGATGCGTGAAATTCTGAACAATTGGTTTACCGATGGATTGGCGCCGATCATTCAAAATGAAGACAATTACATCTCTGCTAATGAGCAACAGCGCTTTAAGCAGCTCAGCCGCACGGTGGGTGTGCTACTGCGTAATAAAGATTACTACTTCGCCACTAAGCGGATTCTTTCGTTGTGGGATCAAGACTGCTTAGAAACGACTTACGTTAATTATCTGATTTTACGTAGTGAGCGCATACCATACTTCAAATAAGCCCTATTTATCGGCTTAAAATAGTGATTTACATGGTTTTCTTAGTAACTTTTGATACCAGTATTTAACATTTTTGTAAACATCGTTATATTTAAGGCTCATCGTTGTCAGGAGTTTATGGATGAACCTTACGATATCAGGGAAGTTGCAGCTCAGTTTTGTGCTGCTAGCCGTACTTTTTATGGCATCAGCGGTATTCACGTATCGCAACGTCACTACCGTAGAGCAATACGCCTCTTCGTTACTTAAATCCGATTTACCGACCGTCGACACCAGTCGCGGTATCCAACAGTCCGTTCAAGCGTCGCTGTCTTCTATTCGAGCCTACATGTTGCTAGGTGGCGATGAAGAGGCGAGCGCACGTCTGAGTGAGGACGTACGCAATATCATGGCTTCTACAGACGAGTCGCTTCCAACGTTGCAGGCTCTGATCTCTGAACAGGATTTTCAAGCGATTCAAAGCCAGTGGGACGCGGTAAAAGTCTCTTTGAACAAGCTGATTGAACTTAGCCACAGTGATGAGAACTTACCCGCGCACAACCTCTTTATTAACGAAGCGGCACCCATTGCAGAAGTGGCACTTGATCAGCTTCAAAGCTTAATCAATGAAGAGTCAGGAAACCCATTTGGTGGAGACAGAAAGCGTTTGTTTAAAGTTTACGCGGATAGCTATACCTCGCTCGCCAATGCACTGTCTGCTCTGCGAGATTTCCTGTTGTACGGGCAGCAAGATCATCTGGACAAATACTACGACTTGATTAAGTACCACAATCAGTCTGTGGCGGAAATCGACAGTAAACTCGACAGACTGACTGATAACGACCAATCATTGTGGTCACTGTTTAAAGAAATGCAGCAACTGTACTTTCCTTTAGCAGAGCAGGTAATTGCATTGCGTCAGTCGCCAGAGTGGAACGAATCAAACTTGCTGATGGCGAACGAACTGTTGCCAGCAGCGGATGCACTAGACCAAAGCTTAGAAACGATCGTATTGGCTCAGCAAAGTCGTGCTGATCAAAGTGGACAGGGTATTAATCAGTCGATCAAGAACGTACTCACCACTATGTTGATTGCTGCGGCATTGGTTTTGATTGCCGCAGTAGCGATTTCAAAATACATGGGCAATACCATTGGTCGCCGAGTGAAAAACTTATCGGAGCGAGCCAAGACGATCGCTTCAGGAGATGTTTCTCAGCCTCCGTTAACTGTTGTTGGGAAAGATGAATTGGCAGACCTTACCGATTCGATTAACCGCATGAACCAATCGTTAGCGAGCATCGTGGCAGGGGTGAGTGAAAAAGCGCACCAGGTGGATACCAGCATGGGGGCTTTGTTGGAATCGGCGCAAGTCACCTCATCGAATGTAGAACAGCAACAAACCAGCATTGTTGAAATGGGAAGCCAATTGGATGAAATCGCTTTAGCCGCGCGTAACACTCTAGATCAAGCCAATCAATCGGTGCAGAAGCTTTCTGATTCAAAAGGCGAGATTGAACAAGGTCGTGATGCTTTAGAGCAAAACAAAGTCACCATGGAAAGCTTGCATGGCAGCATTGAAACCGCGAGTACGCAAGTGACGCAGTTAAGCAAAGAGAGCGAAGCCATTGGTCGAGTGACGGAAGTAATTGAAGGTTTGGCAGAACAAACTAACTTACTGGCATTGAATGCCGCGATAGAAGCAGCGCGTGCGGGTGACCAAGGACGAGGCTTTGCGGTTGTGGCGGATGAAGTACGTATGTTAGCGACTCGCACTACTCAATCGACGACAGAAATCAACGGTATCATCAATGCGATTCAACGCTCGACCAATTCGGTGGTAGAGGAGATTGAACACAGCCAATCACTTGCGGAGCAGGGCGCTGAGCACATTGAAAAAGCGGTAACTCGTTTGCTTGTCACGACCGAGCAAATTGGTTCTTTGAATGAACAAATGGCAGAACTTGCGGCAGCGGCAGAGCAGCAATCTCATGCGACCAACTCGATCACTGGATTGATGTCCGGTATTACTCAATCAGTGGATGAGGTTTCGAATACTAGCCAACGTGCATCAGAGACATCATTGCAGGTAAAAGAGCAAGTTACCGAGCTGAATCAACAGATGGCAACTTTTAAAACGGCGTAGATAAGGTTTACGTCTGTTCATCTACTTTTGAACGTTAACCAAATAGTAAAAAAGCCCCAATCCTTTTTACACAAAAAGGGTTGGGGCTTTTTGTTGGATGATACGCCGATATTCGTCTGCTTGCTCATTGGATTTAGCTATTTAAATCATAGTTAAAACCAAATTTTCTTCACCGAGCCGGAGTCGTAATATGACTCCATCGGCAGCAAATACTGCAAAAGAATTTTTAAACTTTATACCAATCCCGGTAAGAGAATAGTTCGTTACTACGATTGGTATCATCCTTCTAGGAGCAAGATTATGAACAAACAAGTAAGCCTAATTGGTCTAGACAGCGAACAATCAGCACAACTAGCTCAACAGTTAAATCAACTGCTAGCGCATTACCAAGTGTTGTACATGAACTCTCGCGGTTACCACTGGAACATTAAAGGTGCGCAATTCTTCGAACTGCACGTAAAATTTGAAGAAATCTATACTGATCTACAAACAAAAATCGATGAGCTTGCAGAGCGTATTCTAACTTTGGGTCATACGCCAGCGCACGCATTCAGCAACTACTTGGAAGCAAGTGAAATTAAAGAACATCAAAACGCGACTTCTGGTGAGGAGTGTGTACAAGGTCTGGTTCAAGGCTTTAGCGTTCTACTTCTAAAACAGCGTGAGATTCTACAAAACGCGGGTGAAGCAGATGACGAAGGTACAGCGGCATTGATGGGTGACTACATCCGTGAGCAAGAAAAATTAATGTGGATGCTTAACGCTTACCTACAAGGCTAAGTGGCGCATCACCCAAGTAATCCTTGGGAACGCATGAAACAATCGGGAATAAGTCATAAGGGGCACGTTGGTGCCCCTTTTTTGTTTGCGTATTTTATATGTGCGCTTTATTTGCGTGGTAAGGATTCGAAACGGCTCAATAAATCACTGAGTTCATTAAGCGCCAATGAGGCTGAATCATTGAAGGTTTCTTGATTCCCATGGTGCACAAGGCAAGAGGGCATCTGCGCGTTATACGCTGCCTGCAAGTCGTAGAGGTAATCGCCGACATAAAGCACTTCATCAGGCATCAAACGCCACTCTTTCGCCAATACTTGCAGAGACAAAGGGTCTGGCTTGGGCGGGAAGCATTCACGAGTGATGACTCGTTCCACTGAGATTTGGTTGTGTTCTAGTTTGCGCTGCGTGGCGATTTGACAGTTGCGCGTCACGATAGCGGTTTTGATTTCATTTTGATGCAAGTGGGCGAGCAATTCATGGCAGCCAATCATTGGAGCAGACTGCTCAGCATCAGAAATCTCGTAATCAAATATCACGTTATGAGCGTGCTCTCGATGATGAGGGTGCTCAAGTGCGTCGACAAAATCCAATAGATCTTCACTCTGCGGACAACCTAGCTGTTGTCGCAATTCGCCGAAGTTCATATCAGAACTCACCAAGGTGTTGTCTAAATCAAACACCACGGCTTTAATTTTATCGAGCTGTAAAGGGAATGGAATCATAATGACCTCGTACAACTTAACCGAACTATCGTTTTAAAAAACAAAAGGTTATTGTTAAGTTTAGATTCTTCTGCTTAGATTGTACGAAAATAAATCACTAGTACGTCACAAATTAAATAGTCTTAACGATTTTAGTGTTTGATTACCTTTCCTCAAGACGAAATATTTTGCCGCTGTCGGTAGAAAAGTAGATATAACCATCGGGGCTGATGGTTATATCTCTTATTCGCTCACCAAGATTCTCCATTAATCTTTTTGATTCGGTAAGGTTGCCATTATCAATAGAAACCACGTTGATGTGCGCCAGTTTCAATGCGCCTGCGAGGATTTTCCCGTCCAATTCTGGGTATTTATCACCACGGTACAAAATCATATTACTGGGCGCGATAGAAGGGACGTATACCAGCTTGGGATCTTCCATTCCCGGTAACGACTTAGCTTCCCCAACGTCCAACGGTCCCCAATATTCTTTACCATGAGAGACTTTTGCCCAGCCGTAGTTCGCGCCTTTCTTGATTAGATTAATTTCATCGCCACCGCGTGGTCCATGTTCAATCGACCACAGCTGTTTTGTTGCTTCGTCGTAAAACATACCTTGTGGGTTGCGGTGCCCGTAACTCCATATCTCAGGAAGAGCTTGGGAAGGTTTGAATGGGTTGTCTTGCGGAACCGAACCATCAAGATTAAGGCGTAGAATACTGCCAGCATGGGTTTGAGTGTCTTGCCCATTATCACGTTCGCCACGGTCACCGATTGAGAAGTAAACTTTGTCGTCAACAAATGAAATTCGACTGCCGTAGTGACGCCCTGTGTCGGTGATGGCATCAGCAACAAAGAGATCGTTCCAACCCACAAGTTGATTGTTTTGCAATTGCGCCGTCGCTAACGCCACCGTATTGCCTTTACTTGTGCGCTTGCTGTAGGTAAAGAAGAGTTGCGGGTTTTGCGTATCGGCATTCGGTGCGAGCGCAACATCCAATAAGCCGGCTTGTCCACTGGTGTTCACATCGGGGACGTTAAACAGCTTTTGAGGTTTGCCTGTGGTGATATCCAGCAACGAAACCGTACCGTTCTTTTGATTGACGATAACGCGTTGATTATCTAAGAACTCGATCCCCCAAGGGATCTGAAATCCACTCGCCACTTCGTTGGCGCGGTATTCGGCAGTGTTGGCAGAAAAGGATAAACAAGCGAGTAGGGTAGCAGCAATCGTTCTCATGGTTCCTTCCAATATGAATCGTGTTAATACTTAAAAGCTAACACTAAAAGACTATGTTTGGCAGAGATTCACTTGTATATGAATGTAAAAAATCCCCGATACGAGATCGGGGATTGAATTAAGGCTAGAGAATTGTTTATGTAGCGAGATTACATCGCTTCTTCGAAGATCTTAGAGATTTCTTCGTGAGTTGCTTGTTTAGGGTTAGTGAAACCACAAGCGTCTTTCAGTGCGTTGTCTGCTAGTGTTGGGATGTCTTCTAGTTTCGCACCAAGCTCTTTAATACCTGCTGGGATACCCACATCTTTCGCTAGAGTAACGATAGCGTCGATTGCTGCCGCTGCACCTTCTTCAGCAGACATGCCTTCTACGTTTACGCCCATTGCTTTTGCTACGTCACGTAGACGCTCAGGACATACTTGCGCGTTGTAACGCTGTACGTGAGGTAGAAGAATCGCGTTACAAACACCGTGTGGAAGGTCGTAGAAACCACCTAGCTGGTGTGCCATTGCGTGTACGTAACCTAGAGAAGCGTTGTTGAACGCCATACCCGCCATGAACTGTGCGTATGCCATTTGTTCACGAGCTTCTAGATCTTCACCGTTTTTCACTGCTGTGCGTAGGTAAGCTTGGATAAGCTCAATCGCTTTGATTGCTACTGCATCAGTGATTGGTGTTGCCGCGATAGATACGTAAGCTTCAATCGCGTGAGTTAGGGCATCCATACCTGTTGCCGCAGTTAGCGAAGCAGGTTTAGCGAGCATTAGCTCTGGATCGTTTACCGAGATAAGCGGTGTTGTGTGCTTATCAACGATAGCCATCTTAATGTGACGCTCTTCGTCAGTGATGATGCAGAAACGCGTCATTTCAGATGCAGTACCCGCCGTCGTGTTGATCGCGATAAGTGGCATCATTGGTTTTGCAGATTGGTCTACGCCTTCGTAATCTGAGATTTTGCCGCCGTTAGAAGCAACAAGCGCGATACCTTTCGCACAGTCGTGTGGTGAACCGCCGCCTAGAGAGATAACGAAGTCACATTCGTTATCAGTAAGAAGTGCTAAGCCGTCGTTAACGTTGCTGATAGTTGGATTTGGTTGAGTGCCATCAAACACAACGGTTGCTACATCGCGCTCAGTGAGAAGGTCTTGAACTTGTTTGACTACACCGATTTGGTTAAGGATCTTATCCGTAACGATCAAACCTTTTTTAAAGCCTTGAGATTGGATGCTGTCTGCTGCGTCTTTCAAACAACCAGCGCCCATTAGGTTTACCGTAGGGATAAAAAATGCACTTGTCATATTGGATAGCTCCGTCGTTATTTTTAATAATCTTTCTTAATTTGCCATTTACTGTCGCACATTCGTTTCCAGATTGAAGTTGATCTAAAGCAAGTTTACCCACTTAGAGGTACTTGCAAGAGAAAAACTGTGACAGTGATCTTGTTGCACTGCGTATAAGTGCAACACTGATATAAAGTAGAACAAATATGAAACTATGGACGCAAACGATTGGCAGAAATTGACTTCTGACGCGGATATATCTCTAAATTCGACTAAAGTATAAAAAATCCCCATTAATAACTTAATTATCAATGGGGATAGGGAAGTGTTTTATAAGCTAACTACTAATAATTAAGCTATTTTAATCAGTTTTGATACTAACTTTTCGATACCTGAAGCCGCTTGAGAGATATTCTCTGCCAACATGTAAGCAGGGGTTGAAAGTACGAGGTGTTTTTCATCAAAAACGATGTCTTCGACAGGGCACGTGGTGTGTTCACCGCCCATTTGATTAAATGCTATTGAGACTGCCTCATCGTTGCCTACCGTTCCTTTCACGCCTTGCTCATAAATCATCGGAATAATGACAGGAGAAATACACGGATAGCCAGCTGGTTTTTTCGCATTAGCAAACGCGCGACAAGCTTGAGCTACGTGTGTGTTAATGGAGCACTCTGCACCTGAAACGGCGAAGTCGGTTAAGTTTTTCGCGGCACCAAACCCACCTGGAAGCAGTAGGGCATCGTATTCATCGACGTTAAGTTTGGCGACATCGTCAATATTTCCGCGTGCAATACGAGCTGATTCGATCAATACGTTACGTGTTTCATCCATTTCGTCACCAGTTAGGTGATTGATGACGTGGAGTTGGTCAATGTTAGGTGCAAAGCAGTGCCAAGTTGCACCTGCCTTCTCGATGGCGTAGAGCGCCAACACTGCTTCGTGGATCTCAGAACCGTCGTAAACGCCTGAACCACTTAAAATGACTGCGACTTTTTTCATGTTTGGATTCCTTTACTCTGAACGTTCCTTAGATTGCTCTTCGCTATCTAGACCATGCGTTTCCGAATGTGTTTTAACGTTTTCACTCTCGTTGTCATCTTCATCATAGTAGCGCACAACAAAGGGTGTAAGCATAACACTAGAGGGCAGAAAATGTTTCATATCGACTCCAACGGCTTAATAGAATGATTTTTATACTGATTTTTATAAAACAGTACGTTGAACCTGATCATTTTTGAGTTAAGCTGACGTTTCCTTTGGCATTCGTGAGTGGTAGGTCACATGAAATCAGTGCAATTTCGTTTCACACTTTATGGTTGTATCGCGATTCTCTCTTGGAGTTGTCTGCTTGGCATCGCGAGGTTGGTTACGGAGAGTTTAGGTCCTGTAGGCGGGGCAGCCATGTTGTACTCTCTTAGCTCTGTTTTCCTTCTTATCGTGGTCGGTATTCCAAAGTTGTCTTACTTTTCTCCCAAGTATCTTGCGCTTGGTGGTGCGATGTTCGTCTGTTATGAAATATTTCTCGCTCTATCTTTGGGATATTCCAACTCGCGCGCGCAGGCAATTGAGGTGTCGATTGTCAATTACCTTTGGCCCGCACTGACGGTTTTATTTGCGGTCCTTGGCAGCAATAAAAAAACAAACTGGTTGCTTTATCCCGCAGTTACGCTGGCGTTTGTTGGGGTTGCTTGGACTGTGAGCGGTGAGAATGGCTTATCCATAACTCAGATCATGTCCAATGTTAGTAGTAACCCTCTGGTGTATTTTATGGCTTTCGCTGGCGCGGTTATATGGGCTTTTTATTGCAACTTAACCCAAAGGCAGCAATCTAAACATAATGCGATTACCCTGTTTTTTATTGCAACAGCTGTTTCGCTTTGGGTCAAATACGCGTTTACGGATGAGCCACCAATGACATTCAGTTGGGAAGCGATGGGGTACTTAGTGGCCTCTGCGGCTTTAATGGCTGGTGGTTATGGTTTATGGAATATCGCGATCGTTGGCGGCAATATGGTTTTTCTCGCCACCTTGTCTTACTTCACACCCATTTTTTCCGCTTTATTTTCTTCCATTATTCTTGGCGTAACTCTGAGCCATAGCTTTTGGCAGGGCGTTGTGATGGTAACGGTGGGCTCGCTGATGTGTTGGTTAGTCACCAAAGAGAAGCGCGAAGCGGCTGGGTAAGTTACCAACGAGATCAGAGAATTTAAGTGAGCAACGAACAGATCTCCCTTGCGAGCTGTATTCGAATACGAAGAAACTAAATCGAAAAAATTAAAAAAGCTCCCGAGATTGGGAGCTTTTTATTGAGTTTTAACGGCTCTTTGGTGGCACTCTAATAAGCGACGTTCAAGTGTAGTTGAAGCTTGAATCTGTGCTTCGACAGTCGCTTGATAAGCTGCTTACGAGTGTGCTCTAGTGTATCAAGCTCCAATGTGTCGTCATCAATATGTACGTCCACATTTACTCGTAGCTCTTGGCCCACCTTCGTTACGCCAGCCAGTTTCAATTGATGCTCAGTTACTTTTTCAATCTCAAGAACATCTTTGCCAACGCTCTGACACAGCTCTTTGCTTGGTGCCATCATTAGTAGTTCACGTAAGGCACCTACTAGCATATCGAACGGTACTTTGAGGAAGTAAAAGCCCATTAAAACCATCATCATGGGGTCGGCATATACCGCATACTCAGAGAATGGCGTTAGTGAAACAGCCCAAGCCGAGATAAATCCTACGGTCACCGCCACACTCAACAAAGTATCCATTTGCCACTGTTTTTTCTCCGCTTCAATCAAGCCTGATGAGAAGCGGCGGCTGCGTTTCGCCATAAACCACCAAGCGTAACCACAACCGATAACATTCACGATGCCGAATAAGGTCGCAATAGAAGCATCGACCTCGCGACCTCCAGACATCAATGCTGATATCGCAGAGTAGAGAGAGAAGCTTACAACCACTAAAATGACGGCTGCTTTTATCGCAATAACGATTGGTTCTAAGACCGCTTTTCCAAATGGGAATACAGATTTTGAAGGCTTGTTAATATAGTAAGAAGCGGCCAGTGACAATAAAGTTAACAGTAAGCTGACCAAAGAGTAAACACCGTCAAACACGATGACAATTGATCCTACAAGCAAGCCAAGTACCATACCACCAGCAGCGAACCCAGATGCCAAAAGGGCTGAAATGGTTAGAATACGGTTTTCGTTTTTGCTTGTCCTGTCACACATAAAAGATGCCTTTGAATTTTAATACCTTACTATTCTTCGCTCATAAGGTAATTTAGGCAACCACAAAGTGACCAGTAACTAATCTAAAAAATTGCGTTTTTATTTATATTCCTATAAAACAATGGCTTACTGTTATTTTTTGGTGTCAGTAAAATTGACGCTCACTGATAAAATGTTTAGAAGTCAAATAAATACTCGCTCAATTTATCTGCTAACCACGTCATTGCTGGATGCTCAGTATGGCCGTTAGGTGAAAACATACAGTAGTCTTCTTGCGTCAATCCGTATGTGTGTTTGATAACGGCGAGCTTCTGCTGACGAAGGTAATGGCGGATTAATGGTTCTGGAAGCACGCCCCAAGCGTCTTCTTCTAAGATGGTGTTCAGCATGTAGTCAAAACTCGAAAAACCAATATATCGAGTCGAGAAAGGTTGCAGTTCAGGGTTGTCTTTCTCATTTAGGTACACCATTAGTGCTTGCATCTGACTACGTAGATCTTCGTCTGAGACACGGCGCATCTTACTTAGGCGGTGTTCTACACTGCATACTGACATCATACGTATCTTGCCTAATGGGTTATATACGATACGGGGATCGTCTACTCGCTCATAATCAACGCCGAAAGCAAAATCTACTTGGTGGGTACTGACCAAGTTGGCTAAGTCGCCACTGGATGCCAAGATTAAGTTGAAGGTTGTTGAAGGAAAGCGGTTATTCAATGTATGAGATAATTCTTGCCAGAGATCATCAGGTAAGGAGTCGTCACGTGCTACCCAAACTTCCGCGTTAAACCCTTCCGAGATTTGAGCGCAGGTCTTTCTGACCCGTTGTGCGATGATAAGTAGGTGTTCGCAATCTTTGTAAATGGCTTTCCCAGCTTCAGAGAGGGTGAGCTGGTTGCCAGTTCGGTTAAACAATTCAACGTCGAGATCTTTCTCTAATGCCTTAATCGACATACTGAGTTTGGTACGATTGCAGTCGAGTTGCCTTGCCGCTTCAGAAACAGAACCACACTCAGCGATGGTGCAGAAGGCTTCTACTTGAGTTAAGTTCATGATTTGACACAACCAATAAATGAATTCAAATAATTTGGGTATTATGCAGATGCGCTCCCAAAGCCATGAAAGATTATCGAAAAAAACGCGAATCCGCCAGATAAGTCTATGGTCTTTTAACGGTTTTGCGGTAATCTATGTGGGTTACAAAAAGTGAACATGGAGGCCACGATGGCACAAGATTGGGACGGCTTAGCAAAAAACTGGGAATCAAATCCAGCAACAGAGCAATTTGCGCAGTCGGTGTTTGAGCAGTTACAACAGCTAACTCAGCTTGATGGCATTAAAGTACTAGATTTTGGATGCGGAACAGGGCAGTTAAGTCAACGATTGTCACCGATGGTTAAAGACATCGTAGCATTAGACGCATCGGAAGCCATGATTGAGGAACTCGATAAAAAAGAGCTCGTCAACGTAGAACCTGTGGTAGATGCATTATCTCGCGGCTTGGTTGCTCAGCACCCTGCGTTTCGTGGACAGTTCGACTTGGTGGTTGCATCATCAGTTTTAGCGTTCGTGGAAGACTTAGACGCGTCATTAACGATCTCGCATTCTCTACTTAACCACGGCGGCTATTTTGTTCATTTTGATTGGATTGCAGAATGTGAACAAGACGGTTTTACCCTTGCGAAGTCTGAGCGTGCACTGAAAGAAGCAGGCTTTACTGAAGTTGAATCGCAACACGTTTTTGACATTGTATCTGACGGTAAAACAATGTCGGTATTAATGGGGCTTGGTCGCCGCTAATACTGCTGAATAAAGAACACAAAATGACAAAAGCGAGCTAACAAGCTCGCTTTTTTCTTATCTGCTGAGGGTATATGTAACTTCACTTGCTCTAAACAAGTCGTCGTGGTGCAGGCAAGGACATACTCGAACAACTAAGTCTTCGGAGGTTATTTTGAGACGACTATCCTGCGTATCTCCTCCAGCACTTCAGGGTTGGCTATTGCGCCGAAATTTTCGACGCTTCGGTTGTTAACGACTTGCTTAACGGCTAACTCGACCAGCTTTCCTGAGCGTGTCTTAGGTATATCGCTTATTGCGTAAATCGCACTAGGTACATGCCTTGGAGAACATGCAGACTTTAGCTGTGCTTTGATGGAAGCGATCATCTCGTCATTGAGCTCTACCCCTTTGACTAATTGGACAAACAGCCATATTTGTTCGTTGCGATCGGCTTCTTTTCCTACTGCGATCGAATCTAGAATACCGTCTATACAGTTCACTTGCTGATAGATTTCGGCCGTGCCGATTCTTACGCCACCGGGATTCAACGTGGTATCACTTCGACCATAAAACATGTATCCCCCAACGCTGGTCTGTTCAACATCATCGCCGTGGTGCCAAATATTGTCGAATTTATCCCAATAAGCGCGATGATATCTCTCACCGGTGTCGTTCCAAAAGCCAGCAGGGAAGTTGGGTAATGAATTGGCACAAACCAACTCGCCGCGCTCTCCCATTACGCTATTACCTTGTTGGTTAAAGACTCGGACATCGACCCCTAACCCTGCTGATTGGCACTCTCCCCGATAAACGGGAGAAATAGGGTTGCCTAATACAAAGCAGCCACAAATGTCTGTTCCGCCAGAAATCGAGGCGAGGTGTACATCTTCTTTAATGTGCTGATAGACATAATCAAACTGTTCTGGATACAGAACAGAGCCCGTTGAGCAAATGGTTTTCAGACTTGGAAATGCATCACTTTTCTGCGGAGAAAAAGATGCTTTTTCCAGCGCCTCTAGGTATTTTGCTGAGGTTCCAAACAGCGTCACTTCGGCTCGTTCTGCGAGGTCCCAGAGCACATCATGAGTGGGGTAAACAGGGCTACCATCAAAAATCACCAAACATGCACCGCTCGCGAGTGAAGAAACGTGCCAGTTCCACATCATCCAGCCGCAGGTTGTGTAGTAAAACACTCGGTCGTTCGGTTGAATATCGCAATGCAGTTGATGCTCTTTCAAGTGATTAAGCACCGTTCCGCCGACGGAATGAACGATGCATTTCGGTTTGCCTGTTGTGCCTGAAGAATAAAGAACAAATAGCGGATCGTTAAAATTCACACGAGTAAAAGTCAGCGCTTCGGGTGTGTATTGATTCAGGACGTTTTGCCAATCTTGGGTGCAGACATCGCATTCAAAAATGTGTGGTTTAAGGTAGCTAATTTGGCAAACTTGTTTAAGACCATCAAGATGATCCGCAATATGCTGGTTTTTCTCAGACATATCGAAAGTTTTGCCATTGAATGTATAGCCATCACAAGTAAACAGGATTTTGGGTTTCACTTGACCAAAGCGCTCCAAAACGCTTTCGACGCCAAAATCAGGTGAGGTGGAAGTCCAGGTTGCCCCTAAACTGGTGGTTGCTAGCATAGCTATCACCGTTTGAGGTAGGTGAGGTAAATAACCAGCGACGACATCACCTTGCTTAATTCCACATTCTTTCAACCATTGCTGCACACTCGAAACTTCTTCGCACAATTGTTTCCAGGTGTAGGTCTGTTTTTCTTCACGTTCATTTTCAAACCAAATCGCGAGATCATCGGGTTGGTGACACGCGTAGGTTAGCAAATTTTCGGCGTAGTTAATTTGCGCGTTTGGGAACCATTTTATATCCCTATTTTCAACAGGTTGCTGCCAGCGACTTTCTGCTCGCTCTTTTATGGTCTCTCCCTGAGTGCCAATGACGTCGCAGAATAGCCAAACTTCCTGCCAAAATTTTTCTACATGATCGAGTGACCATTGATGCAGATCAGCGAAGCTTTCAAGGGTATTTCCTTGTCGATTAATGTGTTCAATAAACTGTGTAATGTTGGCTTCTTCGATACGACTGTCGCTCGGTTGCCATACTTTGCTGCTCTCGCGCATAGGTCCCTCTATAACAAAGTGATAACAGGTTTTAGTGTGAGAGGAATACACGATAAAGTCAAACAAGCCAGATATTATATCGTGTCATAAAAATCATGCAGTTACGATGGGTTGTAAACAATATGTTACATCAGGATAATGCTGAGAAAATCGCGCAGGGATTGGAAGCTCTTAAGACTACAGATAGGCTTAATGTAAAGGATTTGTTAATGGAGATGAGCCATGACCCAGTATCGTTCTAAACCCGTAAACCAGGAAGGCAGGGTTGAATGGAGCCGTGAAGAAGACGCCATTTGGCGAGATTTGGTAACACGACAAATGGGTGTGATCCAAAACAGAGCTTGTGAGGCTTATTTACACGGTTTGACGCTGCTTGATTTACCTCAAGACCGCGTTCCTCAGTTGCCAGAAATTAATCGTGTCTTGATGGATACAACAGGTTGGCAAGTGGAGCCCGTTCCCGCGCTTATTGATTTCGACCGATTTTTTAATCTACTCGGTAATAAGCGCTTTCCAGTCGCCACATTCTTGCGTACAAGAGATGAGTTCGATTACTTACAGGAGCCAGATTTCTTCCACGAAATATTTGGTCATTGCGCGATGTTAACCAACCCAGACTTTGCTGCATTTACCGAGCATTATGGTCAACTAGGGCAAGCCGCTACCCCAAAACAAAGAGCCTATCTCGCTCGCCTCTACTGGTTTACCGTAGAGTTTGGCTTGGTGAAAGAAGGGGACAAAACCAAAATTTACGGTGGTGGTATTCTTTCATCTCCTGGCGAAACCCTCTACGCATTAGAGAGTGATGTAGCAATTCGCGACCCATTTGAATTACAAACTGTGCTGAGAACGCCTTATCGTATCGACATCATGCAACCGAAGTACTACGTGATTGATGACTTTTCTCAGCTTTTTAAAATCAGTCAGTTAAATTTATTGAAACAAGCCGATCTAGCGATTGAAGCTGGACTGCTTCCTCCACTTTTTGAACCAAAGGAACCTGCTCATGTTGAATGAACAAAAATGCGAAGCTTGTAGTATCGATGCCATTGCACTAAGCAAAGAAGAACAACAATCTCTGCTGCTGCAATTGTCTGATTGGCAGATCATTGAAAGAGAAGATATACCTCAACTAGAAAAGGTGTATAAATTTAAGAACTTCAAACAAGCATGGGCTTTCAGTAACAAAATCGCGGAACTGGCAGAAGATGAGTTCCACCATCCTTCTATTTTGTTGGAGTGGGGTAAGGTTACCGTAACGTGGTGGAGTCACTCTATCAAAGGTCTGCATAAAAACGATTTTATCTGCGCATCAAAGTGTGACGCGCTAGCATCGGCAGAGTAGGACATTACCTCATACAAAAAAACGCCCGGCTTACGTCGGGCGTTTTGGTTCTAAATGACTTTTACATTACTTTATAGATTGATTCGGAAGACGGATGTCGTGCCCGATACCTCATTGCCAACGGCGATAAAATGACCACCATTACGGGTAAAGTAATTAATGGATTCTGGACCTAAATCGCCTGCTTTTGGATTGTATGTGTCGTTCATGCATTCGCCATCTTCGACTTCTGTACATACTGGCTGATTGTAATCACGGCGGTTTACGTAATGCATAAACTGCGCTTGTTTCGGGTCTGTGATGTCATAAATCATGATACCGCCTTGACGCTCCAAGCCGATAAACGCGTAATGACGACCGTTAATTTGTGCTACTTCAATCGCCTCTGGCTCAATACCTTTATCATCACTTCGGTCATTGCCACTATTATTGTTATCGTTGGTGCTGTTGAAGTTCTTGCCTTCATTCAGCAGCGCGATAGTCGCGAAATCGTCACCACTATCGAAGACCAACTTGCCGTTTTCATCCCAAATCGAGAATGAACGCGCGCCAAATGATTGAACATTCTCTTGTGCAGAAAGCGTTTGTTCCGGCTTAATCACTTTTAAACGCGCGAGTTGTTTGTTGTCTTTTAGTGCCTCTGCCAATGGGTGTTCTGCTGCTACTTTCAGCTTCTTACCGCGCACTTCATCAATATGGCTTAAACAGGTTCCTTGCTCAGATGTATATTCATCTGTACCGAGGTAATCGTCTTCATCCCACATAAAGCCAGCTTTGTCGCACAGTTCTTGAATGGTTTTGAATCCGTACTCACGCCCGTCGCCTTCATTTGCAGATACGATGTAAGTACTCCCATTCACTGAGTAGCTGTCGATAGTGTCAGGCATAAATAAGCCAACCAGTTGTGGGTAGCTTTTCAAGTTCCCAATGATTTTGTCTTTGTTGGATGCATCGAGTTTAGCGCCCGACCAAGACTTCTCACCTAAGCCAACAATTTTTTCTACCGATTTGCTCTCTGGATTGACGATTGCCATGGCGTTATTTTCTTGTAGCGCGACATAGATTTTACCGTTATCTGCAAAAGTGAGGTATTCAGGCTCTAGATCTTGTGCGACGGTGGCGTTTGGCCCCGAAATACGCACATTCATTGGGAGCTCTGCTTTTCGTGAACCATCAAATTCGTTAAAGCCAATTTGTGTCACTTCTGCTTGAGTAACACCAAGGCTCAGATCGATCAAAGTGATACTACCTTCAGGGTCAATGCTGTAATCGCTGTTTGGTTCTCCTTCATTAGCGGTTGCGATGTATCGGCCATCTTTTGAGAAGCCAACCATGTCTGGCAATGCGCCTGTTGGGAAAGTCGTGACTAATGACAAATCGTCGGAGCGGTACAAGCCAACAATACCATTCGCTTGTTTATTACTGTTTTCAATCGCAACTGCTACCAAACCATTGAATACAGCGACACTGTTTGCTGCGCCAATTTCAATGCCTGCTGCTTCGCCAGCGCTGTTGAGATCGATGAATGCGCTTTGCGTTGGTACGCCGTTGTCATCCATAGACATTACATCGACACGTTTTGCTTGAGCATTAACCACATAGAGCTTATCTGTACAGGCGTCATAACTGACGATTTCAGCTGCCGATGTGTCGAATGGAGCATCAGCAACGGATGTCCCGATAAACGTTAACCCTTGAATCGAAGTTTCCCCAGTAACGGGCGCAGTGGTAGGTTTGCATTGTGTAACGAATGAAGCCACGGTATCTTCGGGTTGTGATGAACACGCGATGGCAAGTGATGACAATGCGAGTGCACCGATTGCCTTTAAAGGGGTGATCATGATATCTCCTTATCAATCCGATAGGTTGTCAATCAGCATGGGTTTTATGCTGCTGTCCATTTCCGCAACTGGAATGATAGAGCGCTGAATGACGTGTGATTTGGTAAGGCTCTGAATATATGTATGATTGATGACTCTTATATTGGCTTTTTATGAAACTAATGTGTCATCAATATGATGAAGTAGGGATAGAGGAATAATGGAATTAAAATCGTTTTTAGATTTATTGGCAGCGTCACCAGAGCAGGTCGAATTTGAAGCAACGATGGCGGTGATCGAAGATAACTATACGTTTGAGCCAACCGCTTTTGTAAATGGTGAGACACAAAACAATGCAGGCGAGAACAACGGTTCGTGTAAGATCTTCGCTTTCGGTTTGCTAAACAACCTAGACAAAGAAGCGACGCTAGACTGCTTTGGCCGTTTTTATCGTGAAGATGTATTGCAGTATCCAGAGAACAGCGATCACCAGAATATTCGTAATTTTATGGTGACAGGGTGGGAAGGCATTAAGTTTGAAGCGTCCGCTTTAACCGCTAAATAAACACCAGTCAGAAAACGATGATCAGTAAGCCAGTCGTATTACGCGACTGGCTTTTTTTCTAGACATTTTCGGCACAAACACAGCTGGTTGGCGCTTGGCTTGGGTAAATCACGGGTTTCTATAGTAAAGCACCAGCATGTCTCTTTGCCTGCGGCGATATCACAATGGGCTTGAGTCCCGCACTCAGGACAACTGTGCGTTGAATCTTCTCCTGCGATTTGTTCGATAATCGCATCTCGTTGGAGATCGGTTTTGTCTTTCCATTGGATGATTTCATCCATCGTTCGGTGACAACCAGAGCATATTCCGGCGTTATTTTTACATGCAGCTCGACAAGGTGACTTCATTGCTTTCTCGTTCTCATTTTTTATGCCGCGTACTCTAGCATAAAGCGAGTCAAGGCCGCCAAAAATAAACGTGACTGCGATTTGCTGGTGAGGAGGGAGAACCAGTGTTACCCTTGGACGAGTTACCTTAACTCTCTGTCACTTATGTTAGAAAAAGAAAACCTCATTAAACTCGCTAGAATGCAAATGCCATTTGGGAAATATGCAGGGCGAGTGTTAATCGACCTGCCTGAAGAATACTTACTGTGGTTTGATAAAAAGGGCTGGCCAAGCGGCGAGCTAGGGGATTTGCTCAAGCTATGTTTAGCGCTCAAAATTGAAGGCTTAGATAGTGTCGTGAAGCCTTTGAAGCGTATGTAACTAGCCACAGAAACTCCCACTCTTAATGAAAAGACTTATTATGAATTTTGATATCGATGCACTGAAACATCACCAATTGGTCGAAGATGGTAAACTAGAGGGATGTTACATTCATCAGCCAGCTCAAGGTAGCCAACACAATGACAAAGCTGTTTTGGCAGAGCGCCAAGCGTTGGAAAAGTTGGGATATAAGGTAATACAGCTTAAAGCTAAAGGCGGGACAACAACGTTTGCCGAGGCGATGCAAAAGCTTGCGAAGGAAACTGGTCACCTGCCTAAGGAGTAAGTGAGTGTAACCTGCCACAGCCTTACAAGTTCTCCCACCAGACTATTTTTTCATTCAAAAGAGCCAGACCGTTAGGCTAACTCTTTATTGCCCCAAAAAAGAACTGGAATAAATACTCTACAAAATTTGGTTCGTACGTTTTACCCTACGAAAAGTTATCCGATTGAATGTAACTCAACACTATTGAGCCTTCATTGTGCTTGTTTGATTAGTCAAACTGCCTATTTAATTGGTTAAATCATCATGCAATCTTGTTGGGGATGATAAATCACTGAAAATATTGTTATTATCCTTTTTATTTATCAGTAAAACCGACTCCCATGAGATATGAATCCTCTCCTGTAGCCCCAGAAGAAAGACAAGAAACCACTAGAGAACGAGCAGCACGTCAACGCTGAGAACGTCAGGAAGAGCTGAGATCTACCGCGAGCGATGAGAAACGATGGGCTGAAAATAGAGAGCGCGTTCTTGCTGAACGCAAAGCGGTCCAACAAGCTTACGACCTAACAGAAAAAGAATGGAACGATGATTTACAAAAGCAAGCTAAAGAATATCAGTGGGACACCTCTCAACAAGAGAACGTGAGTATTGCGGTACTGACTGTTGAAGAAGGTAACGAGTATTTAGACTTGCTCATCAAAGACTCGCATGGACAACTTTCGAACGGCAAGGACTACACTGGCGTAGGCATGGGGCTTAAAGGCGCTTATGAGGTCGCTAAAGAGCTTGGCGGTTGGGGGCAACCGCTAAAGCTGTCAATATCAATGGTGTAATGAATATTGTGGTTGAGAACTACAAGCCTAAATATTTAGACCTAGGTATCCGTTGGCAAGAAGCAACACCACAAATGCTTAAAATTGGTCATGCTCTAAATACTGTTCAAGGCAATGTCAGTTTCTTGAAAGGCAACATCTATGTTGAACTTGTGTTTAGTGGTGCGGTTAATGCGGTTGACTACATTCTACATGATGAAAAAACGCTAGGTGAAGTGGTCGGCCAATTTACAGCGGATATATCTAAGGGCATTGCCGCAGGAGTTATCGCTCAAGGAATAACTATTCTGGGAGTCGCAACATTAAGTACGGTACTTGTTGTGCCAACCGCTCTAACACTTGGTATTTTCGCTGTTACTGCGTTTATTGTAGGAAAGGAAATATCTAAACTAGATGACCAATTTAAATTTACGGAACCGATGAAGAATCAAGTAGAGAAAACTATTAATGATTTCTAATGAAAAATTTAACCGAAGACTAAAGATAAAGCGTTGGCTTAAAGTGATGGCTAGTTGGCCTCTTATGGTTTTTATGGTGTGGTTGAGCTACAGCTCAATTAATGAGTTAATTAGCATTAACAACTCAATCGGTATCATTCCTAAAGTAAAACTAGCAGGTTTAGTGAACAATGTTGCTTCTTTTGTAGGCCTTCTAATATTTGGTTTTATAGCGATCATTCCCATAGCTATGCTACACAGGTCAACAGAACTATTACTAAAAGTACCATTTTCGACAAAAACAGGGCTATATTCTATAGCGATAATAGTATTAAGTTCTATTGCCTCTGCCATATGGTTAGATAACAACACGAGAGAAAAAATAAAGCAATATGACTATATTGAATGTACTTCTGAACAAGAACTTACATTAAAATCCTCAAGTCGGACGTATGTTTTAGACCCTAGTTCGTGCGATTAAATCATCTTTCAAGCTCTTGGCACAAGCACCCTGCTAGCGTATGTACATGTCATGCGCTAGCTCTCAATACTTGAAGTTATCCATTAGTTGCTAATATTCTATTTGTCGTAACGCATTTTTGTCCAATTATAAGCTATAGGGTTTTCTCAAGCTGTATTTTGCTTTACAGGAGTCAGAGTGCCTGGCTCCTTTTCCCTTTGCTTGTCGCGAACGCTACCATCTTGGTCGTAGAGTATTGGTTATCGAAACCATTAACTCATGTTAGTGAAAGGAAATTCCTGAACTCTATAGTGCTTCTTTCACCAATCTTCTGTTTGGGCCATTATCTCTAACATCCAGACGCGAAATAGCATAAGATACACGGCCTTTACTAGCACTGAGCCACTCATCGTAATGACAGATAAAACACAGCAAGCGACATTTGCCGATCTTGGCCTGATTCCAACATTAGTCGAGCGACTAGAAGCGTTGGAATACAGCCAACCGACGCCTATTCAATCCCGTTCTATTCCTGATATCCTTGAAGGGAAAGATATTATTGGTGGTGCCAATACGGGTTCTGGTAAAACCGCTGCTTTTTCGCTGCCAATCCTGCAAAAAATTGTTCAGCAAGACGAATCAAACAATCGCCGTGGCAACTTCGTTTCCCACCTGATTTTAGTACCAACTCGTGAGTTGGCATCACAGGTGGCATATAACGTCAAATCTTACTCATACCATCTCAGAGATAAGATCAAAACGGTTGCCGTATTTGGTGGTGTATCGGTGAACCCACAAATGCTGGCGCTTCGTGGTGGCTGTGACATCATTGTTGCAACGCCGGGTCGATTACTTGATCTGGTATCCAGTAACGCGATTAAGTTGGACCAAGTAAAAACGCTTGTTCTTGACGAAGCCGACCGTATGTTGAGCCTCGGATTTACCGAAGAACTGAATAAGATTCTTGCGTTACTCCCAGAGAAGAAACAGACGCTGTTATTTTCTGCAACTTTCCCTGATAAAGTGACGACGTTGGCTCAGCAGTTGCTCCGCGACCCTGTTGAAGTTCAGTTGCAGAGCGCAGAAGCCAGCACTTTGGTGCAGCGCGTGTTTAGTGTAAATAAAGGTGAGAAGACGGCGGTACTCGCGCACTTAATCAAACAGCATCAGTGGCGACAGACTCTGATTTTTGTGAACGCTAAGAATGCCTGTAACCATTTAGCTCAAAAGTTGTCAAAACGCGGTATTACCGCTGAAGTTTTCCATGGTGATAAAGGGCAGGGCGCTCGTACTCGTGTCCTTGACGGTTTTAAGTCTGGCGAGATTCAAGTTCTTATTGCCACCGATATCGCAGCACGCGGCCTTGATATTGAAAAACTTCCAGTGGTGATTAACTTCGATCTTCCGCGTAGCCCTGCTGATTATATGCATCGAATCGGTCGTAGTGGTCGTGCTGGTGAAGTAGGTTTAGGGTTATCTCTTATCGATTACGACGACTACCACCATTTCAAAGTGATAGAAAAGAAAAATAAGTTCCAACTTGAACGCGAGCAGGTAGTCGGTTTTGAAGTGGAAGACGATCAGAGTGAAGCCTACTTTTTACCAATGAAGCCGCGAGCGAAGCCAGCAGGTACGGGTAAAAAGAAGAAAAAGCGTAATCAATAGAAAACGTAAACTACATGTGAGTTTACTTACGGGAGTTGCTGGAGAAAGGGAATGCTCACTAGCTTGAGTCTTCGCTTCTAGCCATTCCTTTAAAGAACAATAGAGCCCTGCTGGAGCTACCAGTAGGGCTCTATTGCTTTTCAAGATAGTGTTATTGGCGACGAGCAGGGCGTCCGCGAGGTGAACGCTTTTTAAATGCAGACGCTGCTTTGGCTTGTGACTTAAGAATAGAGTCAACGGTTAGCGGCATTGGCTCTTTAGGTTCAAGGCCATGAGGGAAGGTACGAGCTCTTGGTGGTAAGTTGTATTCTTCTTCGCTCGCGCGTGGCATGCGCTTAAAGCGATAAAGGTAAAAGTTTTCTAATTTTTCTCTCGCCCATTCGGTTTTCTTTAAATACTTCACGCTACTTGCAATCGAAGGCTTAGTGTTAAAGCAATTAAAACGCATTGCTGTATCTAGAATGTCCCAGCCGTAAAAATCCACTAACTCTTGCAACATAGTCTCTAGCTTTAATCCGTGCAGTGGATTGTTCTGTTGCAGCTCGATTCTCTCTTCGTCAGTCATCATTTTTAAGGGCCTTACTCATTAAAGGGCGGAGTTTAACAAAGTATACAATGTAGAGATATCTATAGTTACTTTGCGATGGATGCGAGCACAGTGCTCTCTACCTTGAAAGTATAAATCGGAATTGGCCGCTCTACTTGGCTCTCTGCTCAAAAATGACTCTTAAAAGTTCAAGCGTTCCAGCTCGATGTTAAATTATTGTGTAATAAGTGAGATTTTTGTTGTTCTTTTACTAATGTCTAATATTCCTACCCATAACAACACATGCTTAATAAGCTCAAAATCAAAATTGGTTCATGCCGCTTTCTTAGTATGGCCTAGAAGTTTGATGTGGGTGTTGTCTCGTATTGGTCTGTCTACCAAGCGAAACTCTAGTTGACGTAGTTCAACGTTGAAACATAAAAGGATGACTCAATGTCTGACAAAAGTAAGACTTTTTACAGGGATGTGCGCAAAAAACCGCATGAATTTGAAAACCGAGAAGACTTTCTAAATCATGATTTAACCGTCATGAGTTTCCGTCGTTGGGGAATTCATTTGCCCTCACGTGATTACAGTATTGAAATCGAAGACTGGGTACCTGCATTAGCAGCAACCATTGGTAAAGTGGTTATGGTCACTGCCATGGTTTCCGCTTTTGCTGCTCAGTTTGGTTTATCTCCGGAATTCATTGCAGAAAACGTGCGTTACGAATTACTTATCGCTGGAGCCCTGTTCGTCATCTTGTTTTCTGCCATCCTAAACCCGAATGCAAACTTAGCGGGAACCCATGGCCCAATGATACCGCTGATTCCTATGATCGCAGCTGCAGGAGGGCACCCTCTCGCGCTAGGTTTGATGGTATGTGTTTTTGGTTTAATTCTCGCTTTAACCAAAGGTGGCTCTAAACTCATGACTCTGACTGGTATCGGGGTTCGAGGAGGGTTGTTGATCTACCTTGGTGCCGTTGGGTTGCTCGGGCAAATTAATAAGACGGAAGCGTGGGCTGCAAGTACGGACCAAGGTTACATTTCGTTTGTGGTCATAGGCCTAACCGTTATGGTTTACGCTTACTTAGCCAAGATCAATAAACGTTGGCTCGCTATCCCATTGTGCTCTGCACTCGCGGGTATTGTTGCTTATTTGATGGGCGCTGAGTTTGCTTTTACCACAGAGCCGGGCCTGCCTAATTTCAGTCCATTCTACTGGTGGGGGGAAGATACAGGCTGGCAGCTAGGCTGGCCAACCCTAGAGCACTTTATTGCCGTGACTCCATTTGCTCTACTGGCAGTCGCTATGTGGTCCCCTGATTATCTCGGCCATCGTGTGTTTCAAGAACTTAACTACCCAAAAGAAGCGAAAGGTGTACTCATGGATGTCGATGACACGATGGTCGGAGCATCTGTTCGTCAGGGGGTTGGCTCACTCTTAGGGGGCGGAAACCTAGCTTCTTCTTGGGGAACGTACATGATTCCAGCCGCAATTGCCAAACGTCCTATTCCAGGTGGCGCACTGTTAACGGGTTTCATGTGTATTGCGGCGGCGGTAATTGGCTACCCAATGGATCTAGCAATGTGGGAACCTGTTCTGCGCGTTGCTTTGATTGTGGGTGTATTCTTACCACTTCTTGAAGCCGGTATGCAGATGATCCATAAACATAAAGATTCACTCAGTGCAGGTATCTGTATTTTTGCCTGTGCATTCGTTAATCCTGTCTTCGGTTGGGCAATCACGATGCTGTTGGATAACCTCGGGCTTATCGGCGACCATGAGCGTGCTAACGAACTATCGCGCAAAGATAAATATCTGATTCCTGGCACTGCGTTTATCGTTTGTGCAGGCTCCCTTGCTGTTGTTGGTCAGCTTCCAGGCATTCCAGCTCTTATCGGTTAATCGAATTATGCTTTTAAGGCATAGTGGGATTGGTGAATAAAAGGACTTGCTTCTTAAAATACAAGACACAAACAAAAAGCTACCTAGTACCAGGTAGCTTTTTGTATATAGGGTTAGGCTACGGAGTTAGGCTATATGAGTGATTCAATGCCGTATTTTGCGCCGTAGTGTTCAACGACAAAATCAATGTCTTTGTCACCACGGCCTGATAAGTTGATCAAAATCGAGCCGGTTTCTCCTTGCTGCGCGAGTTTAATTGCGTAAGCGACAGCGTGTGAGGATTCAATAGCAGGGATTATTCCCTCTTCACGAGACAGCTCAAAGAAGGCATCAATCGCTTCGTCATCGGTGATTGAGCCGTAATTGACACGGCCAATGTCTTTTAAGTAACTATGCTGAGGTCCAACCGATGGGTAATCCAAGCCACTTGCTACAGAGTACACTTCCTGAGGTTCACCTTGTGCATCTTTAAGCATGTAAGACTTAAATCCGTGCATGATACCTGGCTCACCGAGTGTGAGTGTTGCAGCATGCTCGCCAACCTTTTGCAAAGAGCGGCCCGCAGGTTCAACGCCGTGAATGGCGACTTGTTCATCCTCTAAGAAAGCAGTAAATAGCCCCATCGCGTTAGAACCACCTCCAACGCATGCGACGAGATTATTGGGTAACTTGCCGGTCATTTCTTTGAATTGAACTCGTGCTTCGTTACCGATAATTGATTGGAAATCTCTCACCATTTTAGGGAATGGGTGAGGGCCAACGACAGAGCCTATCGCATAAAGTTGTGTATCAGGATCTTTCAGATAAGCTTCGAATGCAGAATCTACCGCTTCTTTGAGAGTCTTGCGCCCATGAGTGGCAGGAATGACATTAGCACCAAGGATTCTCATGCGGACGACATTCGGATGCTCTTTGGCGATATCAACTTCACCCATGTAAATATCGCATTTCAAGCCAACCAATGCCGCGGCTGTAGCAAGCGCAACACCGTGTTGCCCTGCGCCAGTTTCAGCAATCAGTTTCTTCTTACCCATCTTTTTAGCGAGAATGGCTTCCCCTAAGCAGTGGTTAATTTTATGTGCGCCTGTATGGTTTAAGTCTTCGCGCTTTAGGTAGATGTCTGCTCCGTATTTTTTAGACAAGTTTTCCGCATGGAAGATTGGGCTAGGTCGTCCAACAAAGTGCTTATATAGGCGAGCGAGTTCCGCTTTAAATTCAGGATCTTTGCTGCATTCCTCATAAGCTGCGTTGATGTCATGCATGATTTGTTCAAGCTCAGGTGGAACAAAGCTACCACCGTATTCACCAAAGTATCCTTCTTCGTTGGGCATAGTGAGATCAAACGAGTTTTTCATTATTTACATCCTAGTTAACGAAAGTATTGATACTTTATACCCAAAATTTGGAAGAGGTTGTGTGATCAGTTGCTTAAATAACAATTGTAGATCTAGTGAACTAGTTAAAAAGTACAGCTTGGGTAGGGGATAATAGTTGGGATGTAGAATCAGGTGGTTTGAATAGGTGCAAAAAAGCCTCGAGAGATCCTAGGCTGTCATAAGAACCTCTCGAGGCAAACAGAGTGCTGGAAATACACTCTGCGATGGTGTCTGGAAACAAAAATTAGATTCGTTTCCTTTGTCAGATATTAGGGTTTTAGAATGAGTCGATGTCAGCGAAATGTCACAAGTTAATTGCGGTATTAAAAGCTTATTTTTTATTTTTGATTAATGGATTAGAAAGTAACCTAAAACAGGCTAACCTACCGCGTGTTCCGCATTTTTTAAGTTGAACATGATCTTTCTTTGTTTCGAATCGACGTCTTTAACCAACACGTGCACTTTGGTCCCTAAAGTAAACGTGGCGCTCTGGATGGAAATTTTTTGTTTGACTGCATCAAATTCGAACTCACCATTTTGGAAAGTTGATAAAGGAATGAGACCTTCGATTCGGTTTTCCTCTAACTCAACAAATGCTCCGAAGTGTGTGAATCCAGACGCTGTCCCTATGAAGTGTTGTCCGATAAATGGCTTCATGTAATGGCATTTCAGTGCAAACTCAATCTCTTAGCTAGGGATAATGTGCTCGTAATTATTAGAATTTATTTATTGAGCAGATATATTTAATTTCATTTTTTCTCTTATATTCGCCAATCGCTTTTATTTTATAAACTTTATTTTTATGAGCAAAGCATGAGGCGAAGTGATTCAGATATGAATGAGATTAATTTAGTTCCAAACTGGAATTGCAAGGTAGACTGTGTGGTTACCTAAAGATGTATACCAAAGTGACTTTATTGAAAGTGATTAATGATGGTGTGGGAGAGGTAAGTGATTTGGGTATATAAACTTAGATAGAGAATAGTAAGGACAGTAATAAGTGGAAGGGGATTGTGGCACCAACAACATTGATGCCACACAAAGAATTACAGTGCAGTTACTTCAGCTGCTTGTAAACCTTTGTTACCTTGTTCAACAACGAACGATACTTTTTGGCCTTCAGTAAGAGTTTTGAAGCCTTCAGAAACAATAGAACGGAAGTGAACGAATACGTCATCACCGCCATTGTCTTGAGAAATAAAACCAAAACCTTTAGTTTCGTTGAACCATTTTACTGAACCAGTTAATTTATTAGACATAGATACCTCTATATTTGATTGTTTTAAATATTGAATTTTTAGCTAATATCAAGTGCTACTATATGATTTTAGAGATAACTATTTTGTCGCAGGAACGTAAACGAGGAATTCGATGTGGAACTGAGAGAAACTTTGATCTTTAATTACATTAATAGCTCTTTCCGTAAGAGCTGATGTGCAGTATACCGACAAAATTAATAAAGGCTAGCCTTTTCTTTTTTATTTTTTGAGTACACCAAGCGCATTGCTTTCAAAGCATACGCTTGGTGTATAAGACGGCGTGATGTTATAGGTGGCGTCGAGCGCTTAGTGTTTTCTGGTTGGGCCGTTACGAACGATGTCTTTACCATTGTCATATACGTGCTGCGAAACCCAGCGACCGAGGAGCAATTGGTGCTTTTCTCCTAATACGGCAACAAATGGACGGCCATCGGTATTAGAGGTGGCTAGCGCAACGCCAGTGACACCTTCAAGACCCAGAGCGCCGCTTTCTACTAAATGCAGAAATGCCTCCAACTCTTCAATCGTTTCGATTACATGGTTATCAATATTCATTGTATTCAATCTCTTCGAATTGCATTGCGGTCGCGTACTCTACCTAAGTTAAGCGTGGAAACCAAGCTTCTACGTGCGTCATGTAATGAGAGAACCTTGCCCTGCAACTAATCATCAATAAGTTAGTCTCGATAGTCCGGAACTTGCCTAGATTCAATGAGGCAGAAAACACTCTCTGGTTAGACATGAGTCACATAATGTTGTCTGGTTTATCTCATCAATACTTTTGCTATTGGATGGGGTGAAGGGGAGTGCAATAATTTGTAAAACTCTTTTCCTAAAGGCTGTTATGAAGAAAGTCCTGATTACCGGTTTTGAACCTTTTGGTGGTGACGCCATTAACCCCGCCTTAGAAGCGGTCAAGCAATTAGAGGCTGCGGCCATAGAAGGCGGTGTGATAGTTACTTGCCCAGTCCCCGTAGTTCGATATGACTCGGTGAAAGTCGTTATTGAAGCAATAGAAGCGCACCAGCCAGACTGTGTGATTACTGTAGGGCAAGCGGCCGGGCGTAGCGCGATAACCCCAGAGCGTGTCGCAATTAATGTCGATGATTTTCGTATTCCAGATAACGTTGGTTATCAACCGATTGATGAACCCGTGGTGGCTGATGGGCCTGATGCTTACTTCTCGACACTACCGATAAAGCGTGTTGTGCAAACATTGCAAACGCAGGGTATACCTAGCCAGATTTCCAACAGTGCCGGAACATTTGTATGTAACCACCTTTTTTATGGCATCCAACATTACTTGAAAGACAATCCGATTCGTCACGGGTTTGTTCATATTCCATTATTGCCAGAACAAGCAGCAGATGGCAGTCAGCCTTCTATGTCTTTGGACATGATAGTCGAAGGGCTAAGGCTGGTGGCGCAAGTTTGTATTGCCAATGATAGCGATATCCTGGTAAGCGGTGGAACGATTTGCTAGTAAGTGTTTTAAGATCCAGTAAGTATCTGAAAGATAATAATAAGCTCGTCGTTTGATGTTGTAGTAAATGTTAGCTTTGTCAAATTTCACAAGTAGCGAAAGGAGTAGCATTGAATAGTCAGGTTGGATGTTGTTCAAACTGACATTCCTCTAGTACAGGAGGTGTTAGGGGGCTAACTTTACGAAAGGCGAGTTATTATGAAAAGCAACAAAAGTAAGTCAATCGCACTTATCTCTGTCGTTGTTTTCGCGTTGGCTATTGCTGCGCTTAAATTCGAAAACACGCTCGGAGTTCTTCCCATCGTAGTCGCTGTTATCGCGTTTTTTACTTGCGTTATTTATACCAGTAGATACCTGTCTGATATGAAGCGTTCAGAGTTGATAAGTCAACCCAAACAAGCTCGAAAAATGTGTGCCAACGCATCACGCAATGAGCTTGATGAGCGCGATAAAAAGCGTTGAAGCGAGTCACATTCTCCGTATACTTTGCTGGAGCATTAATGCACTAACGTGTCGGAGATAAGCATGTCAAATCGAGTACCAACCAACATACTGACCGGATTTTTGGGTGTCGGTAAAACGACCACGATTTTAAATCTACTGAAGAACAAACCGGAAAACGAAAACTGGGCGGTTTTGGTCAATGAATTTGGTGAGATTGGCATCGACGGTGCATTGATGACCGACCAAGGTGCGCTGATTAAAGAAGTGCCGGGTGGCTGTATGTGTTGTACGGCGGGCGTGCCAATGTCGGTCGGTATTACCGCGTTACTGCGCCAAAAACCGGACCGTTTATTGATTGAGCCGACAGGCCTTGGTCATCCAAAACAGGTTATCGCGACGCTTACCTCAGAACAGTATGAACCTTACGTTGATCTAAAAGCGACGATCGCTCTGGTTGATCCGCGTAACTTAAGTGATGAAAAATATCTTTCTAACCAAAATTTCGTGGACCAGTTAGACAGCGCAGATGTGGTTATAGGCAGTAAGGTTGACCTTTGTACCAGTCACGACATTGATGTGTTTAATGACTGGGTGACGGACCAATCTCCCTCAAAAGTATTCAGTAAGCTTATTCATGATGGTGAGTTACCGATAGAAGTCTTGGATATCGAACGGGTTTACGGCAGCGCTTCTTCCCATATCGAGTCACATCATCATGACCATGCTCACCAAGAGCCTCAATTCCAGTTGCCGCCAGGTGAAGCCTTTGTGCGTAAAGAGAACAAAGGGCAAGGGTATTTTAGTTGCGGGTGGTTGTTTGGGGCAGAGTACACGTTTGATTTTGATAAACTCTTCTCAATGCTTTCGGACTTAACGGCTGAACGTGTTAAAGCGGTGGTCAACACGGATCAGGGGTGTTACGCGTTTAATGTTGCCAACCGAGTCGTGTCGGTGAATGAAATCAGCTTAGAAGGGTTTGAATCACGATTAGAAGTGATAGATTCTCAGCTGTTGCCATGGGATGAACTTGAGCAAATTCTCCTTCAGTTGTCTGGCATCAAGCGTTAAATCGAACAAATGTTAAACGGAAACGGTGAGCCAGCAATCTGTCTGTGTTCGCCGTTTTTGCTTTTGTAGCGTTTCAATGAGAAAAGTGAGATAAATCACTCAAATTCGGGTATAGTGCACGGCTAAATTTTTAAAGCTATTTTTAGTGGTTTGTTTAAGGAATACGCTCAATGTCATTTTCATCTCAAGGTTTTGCGCCAGAAGTGGTTAAAGCACTGGCAGAATGCGGTTATGAAAAGTTAACGCCAATTCAACAGAAGGCGATTCCAATGGCTCGCAAAGGCCATGATATTTTCGCTACAGCACAAACAGGTACTGGTAAAACGGCTGCGTTTTCTCTGCCTATGATTCAGCAGTTGCTAGACAGTAACCGTAGCGCTTCTCGTAAGACTGCTCGCGCACTTATCTTGGCTCCAACTCGTGAGCTTGCTGAACAAATTGCTGACAACATCAAAGCTTACACGAAGTACACGAACCTGTCGGTGGCCGCGATTTTCGGTGGCCGTAAAATGTCTTCTCAAGTAACGGCATTAGAAAACGGTGTAGATATCCTAGTGGCTACACCTGGTCGATTGGAAGAGCACATTGAACAAGGTAATGTCTCGGTTGCACACTTAGAGTTTTTAGTGTTTGATGAAGCAGACCGTATCTTGGACATGGGCTTTATTCACGCAGTACGTAAGATCATGCTAGATGTGGATACTGATCCGCAAATTATGATGTTTTCTGCAACGACTTCGAGCCAACTAAATCTGTTAGCAAAAGATATCCTGCGTAAGCCTAAGCGTATTGAAGTTGAGCGAGCGAATACGACAGCACAGACAGTTGCTCACGTGTTATATCCAGTTGATCAAGAGCGAAAAACGGAACTGCTTTCGGAGCTGATTGGTCGTAAGAACTGGAAACAAGTGTTGGTATTTGTGAACTACAAAGAGACCGCAAACGACGTTGTAAAAGAGTTGAAACTTGATGGTATCAAAGCGGTGGTTTGTCATGGTGACCGTGCTCAAAGTGCTCGTCGTCGTGCGCTAGAAGAGTTTAAGTCCGGTAAAGCACGTGTCATGGTGGCTACCGATGTCGCTGCTCGAGGTCTAGATATTGAAGACTTACCTCACGTTGTGAACTATGACATGCCTTTCCTAGCGGAAGATTACGTTCACCGAATTGGTCGTACGGGCCGTGCAGGTAAACAAGGTCATGCTGTTTCATTTGTAAACCGAGATGAAGAGCTCACGGTGGTTCAGGTTGAAAATCTAATCCAGCAACGCATTCGCCGTATTGAGCTTGCAGGCTATGAACCAAAACAGCGTGAATCTTACATTGAAAAGCTGCACTCAAAACCAGCATTCAAGAATCGTCAAGGTCGTCGTAATAATCCGAACCAGTCGGCAACAGACCAAGGGTCGGCAGAGCGTCGTCTTGCTATGGTGAAGCGCCTGAAAGCGCGTCGTGGCGCAAAGTAAATTACACAGTCTGTGTGAAAAGAGCCCCTCAATTGAGGGGCTTTTTTTGTTTTGTCGTTTCGCGTTAATTTAGGCCAAGCATATTTGGCTCACCACGATAAATAATGCGATCGTTTCCTCGGTGAATACCAAACATAACTGTAACAGGTGGATTTTCCTCTTCACTTGTCGTGTTATCCCAATCGTATTTCAGCCAAGGGATGCGATTACCTGAGCCGTCTAAATCCAGGTGGAATTGTATTTGCTCGCGTGCTGAGTCAATTTGGCTTGCAACGATATCGGTCATCCTGCCAACATGCATTGTCCCAACTCCAGAAAGCATGGCGTTGTTTGCAGGCGCATTCGACCAAATTGGCGTGCTGAAGTAATATTCACCATTCGCCGTCGTTGAACTGTCATCGAAGTTAGTCGTAAATCGACCGTTTTGCCAAGTTTCTACAGCAAGTGGCACTTTGAACACCATGCCTTGGTTGCCACCTACATCTTGAAAGTTCAAACGACCGAATCGAATGTCCGGTTGTTGAGTGAGCATTTCGCTGTTATCAAAGAAATTTACCTCATCAACGGCTTTAGTCGTGACTATACCTATTTTGCTGCTGTCACTGTTAGTCCCTTTATTAAATGGGCCATCAGGATATTGCTTATCTGTCGTGTTCTTTTTCCAGCATGGGCTATTGTTACAAGTCGCATTGGTCGAGGGCTTCTCTATAACAAACGTTCCAACACTCGCGCTACCCAGTAGTTTCCAGTCTACCTTCTTAGGCTTAGGCGGCAAAAACCGATCGGAGTATGAGCTTAGCTCGCCTAAATCGAAATGTTGTTGAAGGTTAGACGAAAAGTGGACGTAATTCTTCACGTTTTCCTTATTCGCATTGAGTGCGACAACATCGTAAGTGACTTTCTCAAAAGGTTGATTCATGTAAGCAAAAGTTTGGCCATGTGGGTAGTGCCATTCTTGGTCTTGCACTTGAAAATATTTTGGGTAAAAACGACCAACGTAACGATAGCCTTCGTTCACAGTCATACCTAGATATTTACTTTCTAGGTTTGCTTTTACTCTCAAGCTCCCGACTTCTTCCCAATATAATCCATTAAAGACGAATTGATCATTCTTGGCTGAATTATGCGCCTGAGCCAGTGGGTCACTACTTTTTAGCAATTTTGAGGTTTGGTTCGCTGTCTCTGATGGCGTATGTTGCTCACTCGACAAGACAACCGATGCTGCTGGAGCGTCATCAAGCGTAAAATTACGGGTGATAGAAGCATCACAATAGCGTGCTGATTCAACAGACCCACTTACAGAGCCGTCAGGTTGCCAAATGATTGGTTTCACTGTTAGAGAGAAAAGTTCTCCAGCAGCGATAAACCCATCTCCTTGTTCAGAGGTACCAGAAGGCAAAGCACGTTGGTTGTCACAGATAGCGAGTGTCCATGGTCGCGAGTACACATTAAATGTTCCTCTCACTTCCACTTTGCCTTCTTCTGGGCACTCTTCAAATCCCTCACATTCAAAATGATCGGACAATGTCACTTCAAATATGCCGGACTCGTTCGTGATAAGACCATGTTCAGACAAGCCGTCTTTAAATTCCGCTGAATAGCTAAAGCTTCCTTCACTTCCACCTAATGGTTGAACCAATGGATGAAAAACCTTAGGAGTACCATTGTAGTTGCTTGCCACTACAGGTTCGCCGGTGGAAGCACAAGCAAGCAATCGCGTATGCACGTTTTCTGGTTTACCTGCAATAACGTGTATTTCATTTAAAGTGGCGCTTTTCGTCTTTGAGTAGGCCTCAAACATAAATGGCGTAAACATAAAGCGAATAGTTTGATGCTTGCTGGTGTCTTCTGCCATAGTGAAAGTCAGCGTGTAGTTAGTACCTAACGCGATGGTATCAATATCGTTCGGGACCACTCGAACAACGAGCTCACCATTGTCGTCAGACATAAATTGGTTTGCTTTTAATGTATGCTGACCTTTGATCACCTCTAAAGTGAACAAGTCAGGGTGTGATAGGACGGCACTGACTTCTGCGCTTACAACTTCTCCATTATTGGTTGTCATTGCTGTAAATTGCGGAAGATCGTCGCCGCACATCAGTGCCATGTCGTCCGATGGTGTGACGCTTAGGTTTAAGTCGTTCTCCGATGGAGGCGTAATTTTACATTCAGGGATATAAGAAGGAATAGGGCAAGTTGTTGGTGTTTGATTTGCGTAACTACAATTGGGTTCATCAATGCCACAATAGTGGTTGAAATTTGAACTTGATTCTAGGGTGGCTGTCACACTACCACAAATAGAAGTATTGGAGTTATTAATTGAAAAATGCATTGCCGAAATAGCTTGCTTATTCGCATATATTTTGGTCGTGCCAAAACCTGTATCTACAGTATGTCCCTGAGATGTCAAAGAACCAAAAACTGTCGTATTATTAAGATTTATTCCCGATAGAGCATTAATGTTGCCCACAACTATTGGTGTATTAGAAAGCGACGATTCCAGTTGATTAATTTCTACTTTTGTTCCTTTTGATTTGATATCACCGCAGAACATACCAGATTCGATGTACACGTCACTTTGAGCAATGATGTTGCCATTAAGGACGTTGTGCTCTCCGTAAAACTCGACAGAACGGCCATTTCCACCAACACCATTGGTTTCTATATCTCCTTCGATTTCACTATCAGTTATTTTTATAGAACCTAAAGCAGAGACATTACCTAGTACGTAGCTATTACCATTAATTTTTAACCAAGTTCCTTTAGCTTTGATGTTTATAGGGCTTTCCTTTGAGCCTATGACATTCTGCCCACGGAGTGTTATGGAACCATGAGCGGTTAAAGACGATGAGCTTTGACTACTATTTATAATTTGATCGCCTTTCGGGAGAACAATATTTGTAGTGCAATCGTAAGTAGAACCCGTTACATGAATGGTTCCGTTTTTACAAAAGGCAACATTAGTGTTTGACTTGATATCTGCTAAGTCATAAGTGGTGGCGTGTGAGGTTAGCGGTAAAAAAAGAACCGCAGTGAAAATACTGCAAAGACGCATCATCAAATGTCCTAATGAGTGGAACAAGATGGCATCAAGCGAGCGTGAGCAAATGCTCACTGAAATTGGAATAGCTGCGGTACTTTTTTGTTTTGAAGCCGCTTAGTTATTGAACTTTGGTTAATTTTTATTTCGTATGTCATACCAAAGTTTAGCGGCCTTATTACAACGTAAGTGTCAGGTTAGTTCAAGAGGTAAGTGTGATGTGTGTCGCTTTATATGTGTAACTATTTGTTAGTTAAGGATAATGAGTAAGCATGTTGGTTCAGAATCAGGAAGGACGCGATCCTGATTCTGAATGTTTATAACGCTAGGCAGCGTGAACGATGAGTGGGGCCATCTGATATAACTCTTCTAGTATGGCTTTCGTTTGTCTCGAATACACCAGACAATCTCGATCGCCAACGAGCTGAATTGCTCGCACTTTACCTGCAACCAAACATTGCCTAATCGTGCGTAGAACCATTTGGATATCAATTTCTGACGCGCCATCAAGGCTGTTTTTGGTTTTTAGAGATCCAAGGTCGATGCTAATGATTATTTGGTCGCAGTGGTCTAGGTAATTGCCGATCTGTTGCTTAACGTTATTGCGATGACGAAAAGAAAACTCTTTCTCGGTCACCCAATCACAACCTTGATCTTCCGCGTATTCCCACGTTTCCTGCTTCGTCTCTTGCTCACTGACGCCAGCAAAAAACAATCGTACGTTTTGATAGCGAGAAAGAGCAAAATGGAATGCAGAGCCTAAGCGTGGCTCAAGTGTCGGCTTCAAGTTCATGTTATGCCCGATATTTACGACACCCACTTCGTCTCGATAGGATACGACCACAGGTAACATGGACAAGATTGCCTCGGTACAGTTAGTGACTAAAACAGGAATTGAGTGGCGAGAAAGCGAAAGGCTTAATGCTTCCTGAAACTCGCCATTTTCCAGCTTGTCGTGGTTGAAGTGACCAAAGTTTTCAGCGGTTTCATGATCATGCTGTTGGTATAGCCAATCGCTAGCATTTTCCAAACTTTGATCAGCTAATTCAAACGCGCCCTTAGACATGGGTGGCAAATACTCACACACTGTCATAAAAGAAAAAGGGTAATGCTGCGGCTGTTTCACGGTGTGGTGGAGTTTATAGCGTTTGAAAAAGCTTAACATGATGAATTACCTTTCTGGTGGTAGTGCCCTTGCCGCTTGCAGTACATGTAAAATAATGCGCTGCTTATCCTTTTCGACTCGGTGGGCCGGAGCCATCACCGAGACTGCGCCAATCAGTTTGCTTCCTTTCATTACCGGTGCGCTAATACCTGAAACACCAGGGTCAATCTCAGAAGTACTGACGGCATATCCGTGTTTACGGATGGTTGTGAGCTCTTTTTCCCACTCGTCACGTCGGTGATCTTGATTAAAATATCTCAAGATTTTCTCGCATCGACTTTGAGGCATAAAAGCAAGCATCACTTTAGATGAGGCACCGCGCAGCAGAGGTTGACTTTGACCCTGGACGAAGCTGCAACGCAGCGCCTGCATACTTTCTTTCTGTCTGACACAAAGCGCACGATAACCCGCTGGTACCATATAAGCGGCCATTTCCCCGGTTTGTTGTACCAACCTAGCCAGTATGGTTTCGACCATGTCGAGCCCATGTTGCGCGGTCTCATAGCTGTGCATGAGTAATAATGCCGCCGGACCAACGACAAATGTCTTGTCGTGAACGCTTTCTTCGATCAAGTTCCACTCTTTAAGCAGTTTTAAGTGTCGGTAAAGGCTGCTTAAAGGAACGTTCAATTGCTCGCTTAGCGTTTTCGCAGAAACTGGGAACGGACTAACTGCAACTTGCATTAACAACTGCAGTGATTTTTCGTTTACCTGGTTAGCATTAGCTTTGTTTGTCGTCATGAGAGTGTTGTAACGTGTTGTAGGAGTTACGACAAATATAATTCTTAATCACTGAGAAAAGAAAAATAATTTTAATGGGTAATTCTTACATGATGAGAAACAGACAGGTAAAGACTTTCGCAAGTACCGATAGACATAACATGGTGTCGAATTAAAGTCTCAGGTTTGAGGCGCTTGATACTAAATTGGAACAGGAGTGAATAAGACATTGTTTAGTTTGCGGTATTACTCAGCGTTTCGCATACTGAGTTAATCCAAACAAATAATGTTAAAAAACGTGAGTTGCTAGCGGGTATCGGAATCGAGGTACCATCTCAGTAAATCGGTTTTATAAAAGGTTACTTTTATATGCTGAATAAGGCGATTTTTAAAAAAGCCATCATTTTTCTTCTGCCTATTCCCTTGGTTATTGGAGAGGTTTTGTATTTAGCTCGTGAAAGCGTGCAAAACAATCTCAATCATTTATTAGAAAAAAATGTGCAAATTGCAGATGAAATTTTATTCCAAATAGAGACAGAAAACCGCACGGCGTTGCTACACCCTGAACGATGTGAAGAGCTCCAGCAAAGCTTAATGTTTGAACGAGATATTGAAGAAATGCTCATTGTGAAAGAGGGAGTCATTACTTGTTCTTCGAAATTGGGAAGTATCTCTAAACCGTTAGCTGAGCACATCACCTTTCCTAAGGGACAAACGCTAGCGTTTGGTAGTGTTGATAGCTTGTACGATCAGTTCTTGCTTGTGGTAACGGAGGGAGAGCGCGGTTATCAAGCCGTAACGATTATCGATCATGACTACTTTAATGCAACAATAGGGTTTAACAACGATTTACGCCTAAAACGCTCTGCGCTGTTTATCCATGATCAAGTTTCACCTGAAGGAGCATTAAGAGCGGGAAGTAATCCTATCGGTATCAAATCGTCGCAAATGTTTGAGTATGAAGCTTTGAGCGAAGCCAGCGATCTTTTCGTCAAACAGAGAACACTTTCCTATTTTTTGTACTCAATTCCAATTATTTTCGTTATCTACCTTTGCTTGTATGCGTTGAATAAGTTTATTGATCCCCATCGCAATTTGATACTGGATCTTAAAAGAGCGATAAAAAGAGGAGAGTTGACCCTGTATTACCAACCGCAAGTTAACGTTGATACCGGCCAGTTATTCGGGTTTGAAGCGCTAGTGCGATGGGAGCATCAAAGTAAGGGGTTCATTTCTCCGGATGAGTTTGTCCCTGCGGCAGAGCAAAGTGGATTGGTTTTTTTACTTACTGATTTCGTTCTGGATAAAGCGGCAGAGGACTTCAGTAAATTAGGCTTTGATCAGCCTGTCCACCTTGGTATTAACGTGCCGCCTGGTTATTTAGTCGGACCAAACGCGATCAGAAAAATTCAATTGCTCGACAGACAGTTGAGCCGAAACAAAGTCTCATTAGGGGTAGAGATAACGGAGCGTCAGCTCATTGATTCAGAGGCGAGAAAATGCATTGCAGCGCTGCGAGTGCATGGTATTGATGTGCTGATCGATGATTTTGGAACTGGCCAAACCTCGTTAGCATTTCTACAGCACATGCGCATAGATTACTTAAAAATCGATAAGTGCTTTGTCGAAACTATTGGTATTCCTAGCCTTAGTGCTTCTGTCTTAAAAGCGATGGTTCACTTCGCGGAAGAATTACAAGTACAATTGATCGCTGAAGGCGTGGAAACCATAGCGCAAGCTGAACACTTAAAGAAGATGGGAGTGAGATATCATCAGGGATACCTGTACTCCAAACCATTACCTTATGAGCAGCTTGCGCAGCGAAGTCATTATGATTGGTAGACGTTAGCTCTATAACACTGAGCATTTTCATCAAACACAAACTCTAACTCATTTTTGATGCTATCTAAGCGGTCTTCTTGGTAGTGAGACACATACAATAGTTGGCTTAAATTCTCTCTAGCGATGAGCTCAAGTGTGTTCTTAACTAACCGTCTACCCAAAAAATCTAACCCTTGATACGGCTCGTCCAAAATCAATAATGTGGGTTGTTTCACGATGGCTCTTGCAATCAGTAATAGTCGCTGCTGACCGTACTCTAATTGCTTGAATGAGGTTTTTTTGTACTGGCTCATATGTAAGATATCGAGCCACTCGTTTGCAATATTCATCTCTTTGCGAGTTGGCTGGTTATACAACCCAATCGAATCGTAAAATCCTGACAAAATGACTTCTAATGCGCTGCAATTGACTCGATATTGGAGGTGTAGCGCTGAAGACACCATACCGATATGCTGCTTAATTTCCCAGATTGTCTCGCCAGTACCACGCTTTTTACCAAAAATATCAATGTCATTGCTGTAGCATTGCGGATGATCGCCAAAGATCAATCCAAGTAAGGTACTCTTTCCACAACCATTTGGACCTTTGACCTGCCAATGTTGGCCCTTGTCTATGCGCCAGTTCAAGCCAGTAAAAATCTTCTTATCGGTATATTCAACAGCCCCATTCTTTAGTTCAAATATTGGGTTGTTGAATGGTGTCGAGTGCTGATGCTGACGTATCAAGCTCATCATTTCTTCACTCTGTTGTTCTGACTGAGATTTAATTTGTCCAATGATTGGATGATTATCCCAACTGGACTTATCCATTGTACTATCAAGCTTTCCTGCACTGAAAAGCGCGATGCTATTGATCCACTCAGGCATGTCAGATTCGCGAGAGAAGGTTATGAGTAGTTGCACATTTTGAGAAAGCGAGTGTAAATAGCGAGCGAGAGCAGCTCGGTGCGCAATATCTAAGCCAGTAAATGGATTATCGAGTAATACTAAGTCAGGTTGTGTGGCTAAAGCTCGGGCGAGCATTACTCTTCTGGTTTCTCCGGTAGAGAGAACACGGAAGCCACTATCTCTAAGATGACTTAGGTCGAGGTCATTAACTAGCTGTTCAGTTAAGTTAGTGTCTTGGCTTTGTTCTAGGATTAATGAATAAACAGTGCTTCCTTGGTCGATACGATCAAGAAAATCCGTATCATCTTTTTCTAATTCTCTTTCCAGTAATCGCTGTTGCTCTGATAACGACACTTGCGCAACGGACAGCCCATTTAGCTCAATTTCCCCACTATTTGGTGATATTTCATCACAAATAAGGTCTCCAAGCAGAGAGCCAATATCTCCATCCGCGCTGAATATCCCCCAAGACTGCTGAGTGTTAATTTTCCAATCGTCAATAAACAAGTGTGTCGTGTTTCTCTTAGCTGCAAGCTGACGAAAGTGAATAGTCATTGTGTTTGTCTTCCTTGTTTTCGTTTTAGTGGATTACTTATAACAATTTACGAACTCAGTACGGAAGCGCTTTTGTGTATTAATTTTGAACAGTGCTCAGTCTTGTGCATATCAACGAAGCCTTGTATTAGAGGATAAAAATGCGACTAGAGTCATTAAGTAACAAGTAAGCTTGTCAATAATTTTGTTTTATTTTTGAATCAATCTATCATTATGCATGTAAATGCTATGCTGATAAATTCATATTTGCCGTTTGTTAATTAATCAATGTAAGGACACATGTTTATGAGTGAAACGGAATACGATTACCCTTCGAGTTACAGCCTAGTTTCCATTACCGATACCTCCAGTTACATCAAATATGCCAGTGAAAACTTTAATGAAGTAGCGGGGTTTGATGAAGGGGAGCTTATCGGTAAACCCCACAATGTTGTGCGTCATCCTGATATGCCAAAACAGGCTTTTAAAGATTTATGGACTCACCTGAAAACTGGCAAACACTGGATGGGAATGGTCAAAAATCGACGTAAAAACGGCGGCTATTATTGGGTTGACGCGTTTGCTTCTCCTATAAAATCTAATGGTGAAGTTGTGGAATACCAATCAGTGAGATTTAAACCTGAGCGTATACACATCCAGCGAGCGGAAAAAGCGTATTCGAAGCTTCGAAATAATCGTAAGCCGTGGAAAATGTATCTTCCTCGTACACGTTTGTGGATGAGATCGGCCTTCTTCCTTTTAATTTCAAACCTTCTTGGCTTACTCATTCTACAAATGAATCAATCACCAGTGATAGCGTTTGGCGTTGTTGCGTTACTTTCCGTTTTCTCTATTTATGTATTAACCAGACCAGTTGAGAAGCTCGCTAAACAGGCTAGGCAAGACTTCAACAATCCACTCATGGAATATATTTATTGCGGAAGAATCAACGATCTGGCTGAGATTGAGCTGGGTATGAAGATGCGTAAGCAATTTGCCAATGCGCTATTGGGGCGCGTTGGCGTGTCTGTAAAAGACTCTTGCGAAAAAACGCGCGCAAGTGCTAACAGTGCTGCGACAAATAGCCAGCAAGTGACGGAGAACTTAAGCGCACAGAAAGTGGAGATTGACTCGGTCGCAACAGCGGTCAACGAGATGCAAGCCTCTTCATCTGAGATATCAAATAATGCTCAAGCGACCGCCGAGGCTACGTTAGAAGCGCAAAATACGATGATAGACAGCCGTAGCGTTATCGATAATGTTAACCAATCGGTACTAGAGCTGGTGGGTGAGCTCGGCGAAATATCTAAAGTGGTCATACGTTTGAACCAACAAACCGAGCAAATTGGAACCGTTGTTGAAGTCATCAATGGTATTGCCGAACAAACTAATTTATTAGCGTTGAACGCTGCAATTGAAGCCGCGAGGGCAGGCGAACAAGGCAGAGGGTTTGCCGTTGTAGCAGATGAAGTGAGAACCTTAGCTAAAAGAACTCAGGAATCGACAACAGAGATTAAATCGGCCATTGAAGGGATTCAAAATGGGAGCAAATCAGCGGTTTCTGCGTTAGAGAAAGGTAATGAAATGTCGACCGGAACGGTAACATTGCTAGGTACTGCTTTGGATAGCATTCAACAACTGGAGTCCCTTGTTCAGGACGTCGTCGAACGAAACCAACAAATTGCGGTCGCGATAGAAGAGCAGGTTTATGTAACGGATGAAATAAATGAAAACATCCAGTCGCTTAATTTAAAGTACAGTGAATCGTATGAACTGATGACTGAAACGAATCATATGAACACCAAAGTGCAAAATTGCACCAATGACCTGTCTGAAATGATTAAGAAGTTTGCTTAAACTTTAGAAAATCGAAGTTAAAAGCCCGCTAAACATTAGCGGGCTTTTAACTGGAATATAGTGAAGTGCTGGATTCGCTTACGAGCGAGGATTTCTAAATCTCGTTTTTGTAAGAGCTAAAACGACGAGAGCTCGCAATAAATGCGAGCTCTCTAAATAAGTGGCGGAGAGATAGGGATTTGAACCCTAGATACGCTATTAACGTATGCCGGTTTTCAAGACCGGTGCTTTCAACCACTCAGCCATCTCTCCGTTGTGGGCGGTATAATAAGGAGCATAGTCCGACTTGTAAAGTGCTGAATTATAATAGAAGTACTGTTTGCTTGTTTTATGATCACTGATGTGATGTTGGACAGTTTGAAAACGGAGTGAAAAAGGGACAAAAAGTACCAATTTATAGAGTTTTTACTTTATATTGGCGCACGTCAATAAAATGGTGTTTTATTGTTATCTTGCTGATATATAAGACATAACATGCTTTTAGGGTACATGTGTTCGCCCGAAAGTATTTGCAAGACTTTGTGAACTAATTCAAAATTAACTGGTATAGCCAGTTGTGCTTAGAATTCTTAAGGGTGTTTATGAAGGTCACAAATCTATTTAAAGACAAAGTTGATGCGATTTCTGCTCATCAATCCGAGTTTATGAATTGGATGTCTCCAACGTTACGCGATTATTGGAGTGACTTTTTGGGGAAAGCTCAAAATAGCTTTCTTTTCTCAAAAGTTCGTGATCATCAGCAGCCAGCCGTCAACGAAGAAGTTGCACCTCAACCTGCACCGATCGTAATGGCACCTGAGGCTCAAAAGCTTTATGACGAGTTAAGTGAAAAAATTGGCGAAGTTATTCACACTGGTGATTGGGTTCATGTGTCTCAAGAACGTATTAACCAATTTGGTGCGGTAACGGAAGACATGCAATGGATTCATACTGATCCAGAGCGTGCTTCAACTGAATCTCCATTTAAGACAACTATCGCTCATGGCTTTTTAACATTAGCATTGCTGCCTAAACTGACGGATTCAGTCGATCCAGACAAGCCAATGTTCCCAACAGCTAAGATGGTAGTTAACTTGGGTTTAAACCAAGTCCGTTTCCCTTACCCTGTCAAAGCAGGCAATAATGTTCGTGCAGTCAGCACGTTAACAAAAGTAACGCCAATCAAAAAAGGTTTGGAGATTGAGCGCGAAATTAAAGTGGAAATTGAAGGTATTCGTCGACCTGGTGCGGTTGTGGTCTCTGTAATTCAACTGCATTTCTAATTCCGAAACCGGATAGAACACGACATAGTAAAAGAGAGCATCAAGGTGCTCTCTTTTTCATTTTTACTGATTAAAGTTTTTTACTGGCGTATAACCGTAACCTGCAATCGCTTTTTGTCCCTGCTCTGAACGAAGGAAAGCGATAAAACCTTTACCTGCATCGCTAATCTTATCTACTTTGTATAGCACTAGGAATGGTCGCGCCAACTTGTACTTATGATTGCTAATGTTTGTCGAGGTTGGGTCAATACCATCTAACTGAATCGCCTTGATCGAGCGATCTACTGACCCTACAGAGATAAAACCAATGGCGCGAGTGTTATGGTTAACAATGGTTTTTACCATGCTGTTGCTGTTTACAACCAAGTTGTTTGGGCTGATATCCGAGACAAGGCGATCATTAACGATTTTGGTCAGTCCCAGCAAGCTTTCGAAGCTGTAACGTGAACCTGAAGACGCTTCTCTAGTAACCACCGCGATAGGCTGATCTGCGCCCCCGACCTCTTTCCAATTCTTAATTTTACCTTTGTAAATATCAAATAGTTGTTGCTGAGAAAGGTTTTCTACAGAGTTGGTACGGTTTACAACAACAGCGAGGCCATCATAAGCGATAGGGTATACATTGAGATCTTCACCTTTTTCGCTTTCAGTCAGATAGCGAGAGCTCATGCCTATTTCGGCTACTCCTTTATTGACCATGGTGATACCAGCACTCGAACCAATGCCCTGAACAGCAACGTAATCGTCTGGGTGTGTTTTGTTGTATTCCTCAGCAAGTACATCCATCACACGAGCAACCGACGTTGAACCTGAGATGTTGATTTCTTTTGCAATGGTAGGGAGGGAGACTGCTATGGCCAATAACGTCGCCACAGTAAAACGTAACATATTAAACTCCATATACGGGATAAAGCAGAGTTTATGATATTGCGTTCAGGTTACACTTTTGTGAACTGTTAGCGCTAAACAAAGGAATTGTTTCTAGTCAAGAGGTGATGGAGCTAGCGTTTCCAAGTGGATTGAGATGATAATCTGGGCAAATGATAATATAGCTATCTTATACTTGAGTTAGGTAGATAACTACCATCGGTGATGATGTAAAGGTTATATACTAGGATCGACAGCTCTAACTATCATCCATCGGGAGAACGTTGATGTCAGTGTCCCAAATGGCGACAAGTCGTTTATACAAATCAGTTCAATCGCTCTGTTCTGCGCGTAATGCTAACTTGCCTGTCGAACAGGGCAAGTGCCTCTATGAGCTAGTAGAAAATGGCGTTGAGCTTCATCGGGCGCATTTTCTCCTCGACTCCCAGCATAGCGAGTATACTTCTCCCGTCGCGAAGATCATGTTTGATGAGGACAACCAACTTTGGTATTTCTATGTTCCCACATATCACAACGAGCTGTTAAGGTGGGTGCCTTATAAGCTACTTCCATTTAGCCGAATGCTTGAGGACTTACTCAACGAGTTGGAGCGCGATCCTCAAGCGTGTTTTTGGGAATAGGGCGAGCCCAACGGATGCGAATGCCGACATGATTTATACTTTAGGCCTAACAACTTGGTTTCTAAAGTCTTTGGGGGTCATGTTGTAAACGGATTTAAATGCTGTACTGAAATGCGCTGCACTTTTAAAACCAGACTCAAACGCTATTTCTGTTATTGATTTTTCTGACTTGCGCAGTTGGGTTGCTGCGAAGTTTATCCGTTTCACCTTTAATATCTGAGAAAACGAAAGATCATCTGCGGCGAGGCGACGTTTTAAGGTCGCGATGGACATGCTCATATGAGCCGCTAAGCCTTCTAGCGTGATGTCTTTTTCAATATTACCCTCAATGTACTTAATGGCTTTTTGAGAGTCGCTCAGGCTACTTGCATCATCTATGATAGATAGGATGTTTGGCTCTACCTCAACCATCAACGACAGCAATGCCATTGCGATATGGCTTTGTGTGTAGTCTGGAGCATTGCGACTCGCTAACTTAACCAACATGTCCTTCAATTGTGCTACTTCGCTACTGGATTGCGTTGAAAAAGGATAGAAGCGCCTTTCTTCCGTTTTGGAACGTAGCATCGGGTGCGCTTTCTTAAAGTCACAGAATATATTTGGATTGAAGACTAAAGCCAGTGCTTTAAAGCTTCCGTCACTAGAGACGGCTTCTGCACTGCTCAGATCTGCGGAGTTATAGAGTGTGAAATCTCCGGCTTTAAGTTCAAATTGCTCGCCATTAGGTTGATGAACTAATAGGGCACCTTCTTCAACAATATATAACCCATTATGTGTTGCAGTGTAACGCTCACTTTTGCGCGCAGTGAAGTGATTAAAGCGAATGATCTCAATGTTCGGCATACTCGTTCTTATCGTTTTACATAACAAATAAAAAAGGCGCTCAATAGAGCGCCTTTTAACTTCATTCGGTATTATTCACTTACAGTCTGTTCTGTTTGTGCTGCTGGTTGTTCAGCGAATACCTGGGTTGGCTTTGCAACTAAACTGCGGTTTTCTTGGTTTACGTCCGTAAGGACAATTTCCAATGTATCCCCAAGTTTGTATACGACCTCTTTATCGATAGAGATGGTACCGTTGTCGCCATTGCACTCAATTCTTTCTTTATTATCAAGAATTAGTGCACCAGGAATAAAGGCTGCTGCGCCATTTTCGAGAAGTCGGACACGTGCGCCTGCACGATTAATATCGAAAATCTCACCTGTGAAACAAGTTTTCTTGCTCGGCTCATCAGCAAGCGTGCGTGCATATAGCCAATCTGAGACATTTCGCTCAGCGATTTTATGATGTTTACGATGTAGAGCTAGCTCTTCGCCTACTTGGTCATCTGGTTTTTGTACGGGTTCTTTACCAAGGATGACGGCCTTCAACATACGGTGGTTGATCATATCACCGTATTTACGAATTGGTGATGTCCAAGTTGCATAGATGTCTAAACCCATTGCGTAATGAGGCAGAGGCTGATTACCCACTTCACTGTATGCTTGGAACTTACGAATACGGTTATCTAGATAAGACGTTTCTTGAGCTGCCAACCAGCGGCGCAACGCAGCAAAGCCTTCTAGTGTAGCAATAGACTCCGCTGTGAACTCCAACTGGCCTTCTGGATTGACAAGTTGAACCACTTCTTCAATCTTCTCGTTCTTGATACCTGCATGCGTATTGAAGACACCTGTTTCAAATTTATCGCGTAATGTACGACCTGCACAGATGTTTGCGGTAATCATGGATTCTTCAACAAGACGGTTTGCACTGCGGCGCATGTCTGCGTGGATAGCAATTACATCGTTATCTTCACTGAGCTCAAAACGGTAGTCAGGACGATCAGGGAAGACCACTGCGTTTTTCTCACGCCATTCAGCGCGAGCAAGAGAGAACTCATAAAGATCACGAACGATGGTCGCGATCTCTTCAGATGGCGTCCATGCTTCAGAGCTGCCGTTTTCTAACCAATCAGACACGTGATCGTATGCTAGGCGTGCATGTGATTTGATGTTTGCTGCGAAGAATTTAATATTGTCGCCAATCACACCATCTTTACTTACCGTTACGGTACAGCAAATAGCAGGGCGGGTTTCTCCTTCAATCAGAGAACATAGGTTGTCCGCTAAATCGCGAGGTAGCATCGGGATGTTGCGGCCTGGAAGATAAATAGTATAGCCACGCTCACGCGCTACTTTATCCATTTCATCTTCAGGTGTGATGTAAGCGGTTGGGTCCGCAATAGCGATGGTGAGTTCGAAATCGCCAGATACGGTTTTCTTCGCGTACAGCGCATCGTCCATATCTTTAGTCGATTCACCGTCGATAGTGACGAATGGAACATGAGTCATGTCTACGCGTTCTAGCTCCGCGTCGTCTTTTAGTTCCCAGTTATCGATGCCTGCTGGCTCAGAGTTTGGTAGATCGTTTTGAGCAAGCGTTACCCACCAAGGCGCAATTTTATCATTCGCGTCAGTGATTTTTTCAGAAATTTCTACGAAGAAAGAGTTATCGCCTTTTAGAGGGTGGCGAATAAGATGTGCGACAACCCAATCACCTTCGGCGAACTCGTCAGGTTTAAGACCTTTCTTTAGTTTCGCTTTAAGAGATAGCTTTTTAAGCTGTGGGTGATCAGGTGCTACGTTGAGCTTGCCTTTGAACATTTTTACTCGACCAATAAAGCGAGTCACGGCTTGTTCCAGCAGCTCTTGTGGCTCTGCAACTTCGCGTTCATTTTCGGTGCGGATAATGGCGACGACTTTGTCACCGTGCATGCACTTTTTCATGTACGCAGGCGGGATGAAGAAGCTAGTCTTACTGTCCACTTCCAAAAAGCCAAAGCCTTTATCTGTGGCTTTTATTGAGCCTTCTTTTTTAGGCAGGTTTTCTTGGATTTGCTGCTTAAGCTGAGCGAGTAGTGGGTTATCTTGAAACATCTTTTCTTAAATTACCTATGGAGTTGGGCACACTATAATCATTGCGAGCTATTATTACTACCTGTGGAGCGTAATTTCGCCGTGAATTTTGCCAATTTAACCACGAGAAATTGGCTTAAATATTGATGAAATTCTCATCTGTGAATTACGCGAATCTACGGGGAATGGTAGGGTTGGTGGAAAAATATGCTAAAAATACCATTGTTGAGAATAAATTGTGATGTAATTCAATTTTTTCTGGATTTTTTTATGCTTTTAAGGAATAATCCGCCTCCCTTAGTCGTCCCTAATGGCTTATCGCGGTTGTGTACTGTGCTGTGTTCCCGTCTGAATGGAATCAGTATCTGGATGGATCAGTATCGAATTGGAAGAGCATATGGGACTGTTTTTTTGTTTAATTAAGTAGGATCCCAATGCAAGATTCTGTTATTCAATTCAGTGATTTATCTCTGAATGATTCTATCCTTTCTGCTCTAGACGGAATGGGTTTCGTGTCACCAACTCCAATTCAGGCTGCGGCAATCCCACACCTATTGGAAGGTGCTGACGCGCTGGGTAAAGCTCAAACAGGTACAGGTAAAACAGCAGCGTTCTCTCTGCCTCTTCTCAACAAACTCGATCTAAACCAACGCAAACCGCAAGCGATTGTACTTGCTCCGACTCGTGAGCTGGCAATTCAGGTTGCAGCGGAAATGAAAAACCTTGGTAAAAATATCAAGGGTTTGAAAGTTCTAGAGATTTACGGTGGCGCATCTATTGTCGACCAAATGCGTGCTCTTAAAAGTGGCGCTCATGTAGTTGTTGGTACTCCAGGCCGTGTTCAAGATCTTATCAATCGCGAACGTCTACACCTAGACGAAGTTAGTACTTTCGTTCTTGATGAAGCAGACGAAATGCTAAACATGGGTTTCGTAGATGACGTAACTGCGATCATGGAGCACGCTCCAGAGTCAGCACAACGCGTTCTGTTTTCTGCAACTATGCCTCCAATGCTGAAGAAGATCGTTGAACGTTTCCTTCGTGACCCTGTAACGGTTGACGTTGCTGGTAAAAACCACACTGTAGACAAAGTTCAACAACAGTTCTGGGTAGTGAAAGGTGTAGAGAAAGATGAAGCGATGTCTCGTCTTCTTGAAACTGAAGAAACTGACGCGTCAATCGTATTCGTACGTACTCGTCAAGATACTGAGCGTCTGGCTGACTGGCTATCTGCACGTGGCTTCAAAGCAGCTGCACTGCACGGTGACATTCCTCAGTCTCTACGTGAACGTACTGTTGATCACATCAAACAAGGTGTTATTGACATCCTAGTTGCAACTGATGTTGTAGCTCGTGGTCTTGACGTTCCACGTATTACGCACGTATTCAACTACGACATCCCATTTGATGTTGAGTCATACATCCACCGTATCGGTCGTACTGGCCGTGCTGGACGTAAAGGTAAAGCGATCCTTCTAGTTCGCACTAACCAAATTCGTATGCTTCGCACTATCGAGCGTGTAACTAAGTCATCTATGGAAGAAATCCAACTTCCTCTACGTGACCAAGTTGCTGAAGCTCGTCTAGCTAAGCTAGGCGCTGAGCTTGAAGCAGAGAAAGAGCACAAAGCACTAGACAAATTTGCTGAGTTGGTAGAGAAACTACAAACTTCTCTAGACATCGACCCTGCAACACTTGCTGCTATGCTTCTTAAGCGTCAGCAAGGCAAACGTCCTCTGTTCTATATTGGCGAAGACCCAATGGTTGAAGCAATTGAGCGTGACAAGCAACGTCGTAAAGAGCGCCGTGAAGGTGGTCGCGACGGCGGTCGTAACTTCAACAACCAAGACTGGGATACTTACCAGCTTCAAGTTGGTCGTGAGCAAGGCGTTCAAGTTAAAGACATCGTTGGCGCTCTAGCAAACGAACTAGGTCTAGGTAAAGGTTCTATCGGTGCGATCAAACTAGCTCAAGGTCACACATTCGTACAGCTACCTAAAGCAATGACTTCAGACGCGGCGAACAAGCTAAGCAAACTACGTATCCGTCAACAAGATGTTGGTGCTGTAGTATGTGACTTCGATGATTTCCGCGAGTCTCGTGGTGGTCGCCGTGACGGTGGTCGTCGCGATGGTGGTCGTCGTGATGGCGGTGGTTACCGTGGCAACCGCGAAGGCGGCAATCGTGGTGGTGATCGTCGTGAAGGCGGTCGTCGCGAAGGTGGTTTCCGTGGTAACCGTGACGGCAACCGCGATGGTAATCGTGAAGGTGGCGAACGTCGTTTCGATCGCAACCGTGGTGGTGATCACCGTGGTGCACATCGTGGTGAACGTGGTCACGGTCGTGGCCGTCGTACAGACGCATAATCACGAGTGATTAAAGCGACGGTTTAAGTTGCTACAAAAAGAATTGAAAGCCGAGCAAAGCGCTCGGCTTTTTTATGCGCGTCTAATACGGTTTTGCTTTTCATCGTGTTTGTTTACCCAACTTATTACTTCGTCTAAGGGCAGGGCAGAACAAGTAACCCTGAATGATGTCACAGCCTCGACTTCTCAAAAAATGCAGTGTGTCCATGTCTTGAACGCCTTCTGCTACGACCGAATACCCTAATCCATGTGCTAGCGCAATCGTGTTCTCAACGATAGAGCGGGAGCCTTCAGTGCGGCTTGCTGTGAAAAGAAATTAACCAGCTTACCTTGAAACGTATTATCAATCTTTCGACGTTTTTGAGGTTATCTCATAATTTGAATCAGTCATTGGCCTTCAGGTTGTGTCATGTCTTCGATAGACTCAAAGTAGTATTTACGATAAGGGAGCCCAGTAAGAGCGTCATGGACGGCATTGCGCTTCTCTCTTTCAGCAACAGTATGAAGCTTTAATATCGAATCGTTGCTCCACTTAATCACCAGCACGACAAAGATACTGCCGCCAAAAAGTATAAGAGAAACCCCCGTTTCTAAGAGAGAAGTAATAGGTTTTTGCATGATAGCGTGCAAAAAAACGGCATAAGCAAAAATGAAACAGCTGATTAACAATAATAGGAAAGTCCACCCGGTTACGTCAGTTTTCGAGCAGATGTTTTTTGTCATCTGCCATCCCCAGCAGAGCAAAATCAAACCTAAGATCACTAATAGAAATGCAATAGTGGGCACATTATTACCCCGATTTATTGATTGGTTTGTTATTTTTGTTCACCCAATAAACAACGTAGCTTATATATCTGACTTTGTACAAATTGACCTATTCATAAATTATGTTTAACAAGTGATATTTTTTAGTCTTCAAATAAAATCAAAACTTGCTACAGATCAACAAAATTTGTTCAATCAAATCGCTTTTACTAAAAGATTGTTGAAAGATTAAAAAATTATTGAATAATAGAGGGGCAAACAAGAAGTACGCAGCGCACAAGCGCTATTACAACCTCTGCTCTACAACAGGATAACTATTTCATGTCTAATTCGTTTGTACTGGTGATCAACTCTGGTAGCTCTTCATTAAAATTTGCTGTTATTGATTCTGAAACCGGTGAAGCTTTGGTATCAGGTATTGGTGAGTGTTTTGGCCTACCTGAAGCTGAAATCAGTTGGAAATATCAGGGAGAAAAAACCGTTGAAGCAATTCCAGCTGGCGGTAACCATCATCAGTACGCTGTTGAGCGAGTGGTAAAACTACTCGAAACTCTAGGTTTGAGCTCAAAATTTGTCGCTGTAGGCCATCGCATTGTCGCAGGCGGTGAAACCTTTAAAGGAACTGTGAAAGTTGATGAAACAGTTATTCAAGAAGTAGAGCGCCTTGCTGAACTTGCACCACTTCATAACAAAGCGAACGCTGAAGGCATGAGAGCGGCAATGGCGGCGTTCCCTTCACTGCCTCAATTTGCTGTATTCGACACTGCTTTCCACCAAACAATGCCAGCCAAAGCCTTTATGTACGCACTTCCTTACGAGCTTTACGAAGAGCATAAAGTGCGTCGTTACGGTGCTCATGGCACAAGCCACTACTACGTAAGCCGTGAAGCAGCGAAAATGCTAGATAAGCCGGTTGAAGAAAGCAGCTTTATCACTGTGCACTTAGGTAACGGTGCATCAGTGAGTGCGGTTAAAAATGGCGAATGTGTTGATACAAGTATGGGTTTGACGCCGTTAGCTGGCCTAATGATGGGCACTCGCTGTGGTGACCTCGACCCAAGTGTTATCGAGTTCCTTTTCCGTAAAGGCTGGGAAAAAGACGAAGTGTTCGAGATGATGAACAAGAAGTCAGGTTTCTTAGGTGTATCTGGTGTGACAAGTGATGCTCGTGGCGTACTAGAAGCAATGGAAGCGGGGAATTCACGTGCGAAGTTGGCATTTGAGATCTTCACTTACCGCGTTGCGAAATACATTACATCCTACCTCGCGGCTCTGGATTCATTAGACGGCATCATCTTCACTGGTGGTATTGGTGAAAACTCACTACCAATTCGTCGTGAAATCTTGAAAAACCTAAAACTGTTAGGTTTTGTTGAAGATCAGAAAGGTAACGAAGATGCAAGATTTGGTAACGCAGGTGTTATTGCAACATCTGAGTTGTTAGGTGCCAAAGCTCTTGTTATTCCTACTAACGAGGAATTTGTGATAGCCAAACAATCGGTTGAGCTATTGTAATATATAACGAAAACAGAAAGTTAAAAGCGAGCCTCGTGCTCGCTTTTTTTACTTAAAGCAATTTGACAATTACTCTTTGGGTTTCAGAGCTTCGCGCTTTTCGATTAAAAAATCCATCAAGACGCGGATTTTTTTCGGCATATGCTCTCGTGAAGGTATATACAAATAAAACCCTGGAAACTCTTTGCACCAAGGTGTCAGAACTCGGGTCAATCTTCCCTCATTTATGTGCTTTTCCACCCATAAATCAATATGCTTCACTAAACCCACACCCTGTATTGCAGCTTGTAACATACTATAGTCATCATTAAAAATAGCATTGCCTTTAGGCTCGAAAACGAGGGTGCGCTTTGCAACATCTGGAGAGGTTAGCGACCAATGATCAATTGTTCCGCTAGAGGTAAAACGATAAGCAAGGCAATTGTGATCTTCTAAATCCTCAGGAGTTTGAGGTAGTCCATTTTGCCTAAAGTATTCAGGAGAGCTCACTATTGCCGTTGTTAACGGCGGAGTAATAGGGATCGCAACCATATGTTCATCTAAGCTTAATCCTAAGCGAATGCCAGCGTCAACGCCTTCTGCGACGATGTTAGAAAACCCATCATCCATGATTAGCTCTAGGCGTATTTTAGGATAACGAGAGAGGAACTCACCTAGATAGGGCTCAATAAGCAGCCGAGCAGCGGTTCTTGATACACTGATACGGATTAATCCCGAAGGCTCAAGATGAGAGTCGTTCAATTCGTTAACGACCTGCTCAATGTTCACCAATGAAGGTTGCAAAATATCAAGCAGACGTTGGCCTTCTTCCGTCAGCGACATACTTCTGGTGGTTCGATTAATTAACCGAACTTGTAGCTGTTGTTCTAACGCTTTTAGGTGTTGTGATAAGGCAGCACGGGTTACCCCCATTTCTAAGGCTGCTTTAGTGAAACTGCGATGGCGAGCAATATGTGCAAACCACGTCAGTGATGAAATTAAAGAAGGTTCTATTCTCATTTGTTAAGTATAACTAAACAGTCATGTAGATAAAACGATATTTATCCGAAACAGTGTGTTGACTAATATTACATCGAAGCTTAGGTCAGCCTGAGATGAACAGTTAACCTCTAATGGAGAATGTCGCTATGTCTAAAGTCACTTTCAAAAATCTCAATGGTCAAGGTATTGAGATTTCAGCGGTTATCAACTTCCCTACAGATTTTGATGCAAGTAAACAATATGCGGCGGTTGTTGTTTCACACCCAGGTGGTGGCGTAAAAGAGCAAACCGCAGGCCTATATGCGAGTAAACTTGCAAAAAGCGGCATAATTGCCATTGCGTTTGACCGTTCGTATCAAGGTGAAAGTACAGGTGAGCCTCGCCAAATGGAAAACCCTTACACGAGTACTGAAGACGTGAGCGCAGTCGTCGACTATCTGACAACGTTAGAGTACGTCGATAACGATAAAATTGGCGCAATGGGGATTTGTGCTGGTGCGGGCTATAGTGCAAATGCAGCGATCAATGATCGTCGAATCAAAGCACTGGGTATGGTTAGTGCCGTAAACATTGGCCAAATGTTCCGTAATGGTTGGGATAATTCGGTTAACGATGCTGACGCTGTTGGTTACTTAGAATTTGGTTCGAATGCTCGCACAACCGACACGAATGGTACAGAATTCGCGACTATTCCTCTAGCTCCGATGCGTGAAGAAGATGCCTCAAATGCAGAGCTACGCGAAGCTTGGGAGTATTACCACACACCACGTTGTGAACATCCAAATGCGCCGGGTTTTGCTCTAACTCGTAACTTAAACCAGATCATTACTTACGATGCGTACCACAAAGCGGAAGCATTCCTAACTCAGCCAATTCTTGCTGTCGTTGGTAGTGACGCAGGCAGCAAATGGATGAGTGATGACCTGATAGAACGTGCAGCGAGTTCAGATAAAACCTTGTATGCCATTGATGGTGCAAACCATATGTCGCTTTATGATGTTGCCGAATACGTCGATGACGCAGTATCCCAACTCGCATCTTTCTTCCAACGCACTCTTTAATATTCCCGATGAAAGGCTCAATTGCTTCGAGCCTTTCTGCTCTCAAGGCTTTTTACTCTTAAGGTATTGATTATGAATATGCAAAAAATCACTTTTAGAAATGCTGATATGGCTTGGGATATGTCTGCATTAATTTTATTTCCAGAAGGCTTCAATGAATCGAAACGCTACCCAACAATGATAAGCGTTCATCCTTTTGGTAGTTGTAAAGAACAAACATCCAGCGCTGTCTATGGTAAAGCCCTTGCTGAGTTAGGTTACGTCGTGATCGCATTTGACGCGAGCTTCCAAGGAGAATCGGGAGGATTGCCTCGCTACGTAGAAGACCCAAGTCAACGTGTTGAAGATATCAGTCGCGTTATCGACTATGCAGTAACTTTACCATATGTCGATGAGAATAGAATTGGTGGACTCGGTATCTGCGGCGGTGGTGGTTACATGATCAATTCAGCCCTAACCGAAAAGCGCTTGAAAGCTGTCGTAGGTATTACGCCTGTTAACTTAGGCCGCTTGTTCCGTGAAGGCTTTAGTATGTACGACCCTATCGCCAATCTTGAAGCTATGGCTGCACAGAGAACAGCCGAAGCTCGCGGCTCAGAGCTGAAAATCGATGAACTTCTTCCTCCAAATATTGAATTTGCAAAAGAAAATGGATTAACAGAACGAGACGTGTTCGAAGCTACTGAATACTACAAAACATCACGTGGACAAACCGAAGGTGGTGCAACTCGTATGCTGTTTTCACATGCACAGAAAACACTGAGCTGGGATGCCTTTGCATTTGCCGAAACGTTATTGACTCAGCCTGTTATGGCCGTGGTAGGGCAAAAAGTCGGGGCGTTTGGTGCTTATCGTGATGGGCAGGAAATTTATGGCCGCTCTGTCCAATCAAAAGACCGACAGCTGGTTAATTTGGAAAATTGGTCTCACTATGAACTGTATGACCATCCAGAAGCAGTCGGCATTGCAATGGACAAGGTTTCTGCATTCCTTGAAACACACTTAAAATAATCTAATAAGTTAGAAGCGTTTTGTAGAGTTGCAAAGCGCTTATTTTTAACAGCGTAAGATGTAGTTCGAAGCGAGTAGGTCGGTAAATCTTCGTGCGAATAACCTCATCCACAGGCTATTGACTAAATACCACTGCCAAATACTGTTTAAGACAATGTACACTGAAACCTAATTAAAGGCGTTAGATAGGAATGAAGTTTAATTTATGCGCAAATCAGATAAGAAGGTCGAGAATCTAATTAGAGAAGTGTTGACCGAAGTTTGTGAAGATACGCTAAAAGGCTACGATGGCTTTCTTTGGGTGACTCATACCGTCAAATTCTCTTCTTTTCCACAAAGTTTAGAAATAGTCTGTGTATTCGAAACGAAGCAAGATCGAGCTAACTTTTTTGAAGGAGAGGGCCGCCAGCATGTTTCCACAACTATTCAAAAGGCATTTAATAAGGTAGGAGTGCAACTAAAGAACGTCAGTAAGCAAATCAGTTACGATACAAAACAAAAGCATTAGCGCAGGCAGCAATGGTCCGTAATAAAATGGTGCTTGGCTACCTTGCTATAAAAATGCAAAGGGCACTGGATGGGCAATGAAGCTTCAGCTCACTTAGATATACATCGGTGTAACTACGAGTTATGGATTGTGAATACGGTTGGTTTTCTAATGTTGCCTTAAGAGGCCATGATTAGTCGTTGACAATGAGTAAAGTACAAACTTCTGCATGGTGGATATCCGCAGAAAATTATTGAAAAGAAAGGCTCTAGCTGGAGCGGTCTATCATTTTCTTTGGGTTACCTCGACTATGAATAGCTTAATTGCTATGTTTCGCAAAATATATGGATATTCTTCTGCTCGTTATCTTCAGATGCCGTGCAGAAGAATGTGTTTGCCGGCTGAGGGAAAAATGAAAACCAAAATAATAATGTCTTTTCTACTCGCTACATTATGTGTCAGTGTCAGCGCCAGTACGAATGAGCCGAAATACCATTCTGCGCTAACAGTCAAAACGGGATTCAGTGAAGACAGAGACAAGCCTGTGGAAGTCTATTATTGGTATCCCACAACGAACGAAAAAAACAACTTCTCGTTTGGTAGGGGGAACATTTTTAAATCAGTCGAAACGCAGTTAGATGCCCCTTTAGCAAGTGGAAAATTTCCCGTTGTGCTTTTGTCGCAGGGCGGAACACGGTCAGCGTTTTCCCACAGTGGTTGGATAGCCTCGAGCCTGGCGCAACAAGGTTATGTCGTTGTGGTACCAAAGCCTCCTGCACCGAACGAAATCAATGCAGAAATGGCTGTTGATGAAATCACATTCAGAACCAGTGATTTGGTGCTTGGGCTGAACGAATTAAGTTCGGTCGGGATACTGTCCGCAGGCGTAGATACTGATGCAGTGCAGGGGGTCGGCTTTTTTCTGGGCGGCACATCTATGCTGATGCTCTCCGGAGCGCAAATAAGCCCGGAGAAATATCGAACATCGTGTCACAACGCCACCAATGTAGACTGTCATTGGTTACGTGAAAATAACGTTGATATTACCAGCATCCCGGATCAAAAATTCCCCCGATTTCAGTCTGAAAACAAACTGAAATCGGTCGTCGTTATCAACCCTGAGCTAACGAAAACTTTTGTCCCTGAAACTCTGGCCTTGATGAACAATGCTATCACCGTGGTGGCGCTCTCTGATCGGCTACATCCCGCACTGACACCAGCCGAATCACTTGTTGCTCTTCCCAATGTGACGTTTCAAGAGATCCCCAGTGCGAGTCAGTTTAGTGCGTTCTCAGAATGTACTGAGCGTGGCATTAAAATTCTCGCATCAGAAGGGGAGGAAGCACTTTGCCAGGAGCGTGACGAGGTTTCCAGAAAGGACAATCATCAGCACATTTTGGATGTAATTCTGGCCAGGTTAACAAAGTCATAAGAGTGCAACAATGAGGAGCTTTCTTACACATTGTGTGCTTGGACCAGCAAAGCGAGAAGTAAGTTTTTGCAGGCTTATCCTTTCACCATAGTGCAAGGCCTACTAGTGACCGTGTTATTTGCTCTAACTAAGTACTTGTACCAACATTTTGAAACTTAGAAGAACACACAAAATACCAACGATTTTCTTAAGAACTTTATTTGGGAAATACGCTGCACAACGCACGCCGAGGCTAGTAGTTAAGTAGCTACTAATGGAGAAGCTGAGCATTGCAGGAAGGTATATGTATCCTAATACTAAGTTGTTCCAATCTGTGTTTCCCCATCCGTTTAACATGTAACCGAGGCTTCCTGACAGCGCGATAGGGAAACCTATCGCAGCAGAGGTACCAATAGCACGTTTTACCTCAAAATTTTGCTGGACAAGATAGGGGATGATCAACCCCGCACCGCTTATAGAGACAAGTGCTGATACAGAGCCAATCACCGAGCCTACAGTGATATTACCGATAGCTCCATGTGGGTTCGGGTTGTACTCATTTTCAGTGTTGAGGAACATCTTATAAGCAACATACAACATGAATACGCTAAAAAAGCCTGCCAGATAGACGCCTTGTAGATACGATGCTACGAATGTGGCGCAAAATGTTCCGACTAGAACTCCGCTCAACATTTTTACTACCATTGTCGAGTCTACATTCTCTTTTTTGTAGTGAGCGCGCATGCTGCCCAATGTTGTAACAATCATCGAAGCCATTGATGTCCCCAACGCAAGATGCACTACTTCCGTATCAGCTATTCCCTGTAGTGAAAATAGAAACGCAAAAATAGGGACGGCCATTCCACCACCACCCACACCAACGAGTCCTGCGAGAAAGCCAATGCCCAAGCCTGCTGTAATGTAATAGATAATAAAGATAGGTTCGTTCATGATGGTTCTGCCTTCGATAAAATGGTCGTTGCTAAAATGTTACTCGAACGTGAACTTGCTATGGTAACGTTAAGAGGACAGAAAATAATGAATAATGGCCAAAATGGAATTGAGTAAATAAAGTGACAAACTCTGATTACAGCGAATGGAAAAATGGCGCCGCACTGATCGCTAAGGAGTGGCAGCATGAAAGGAGCGACTTCAACCATTTGGATCAACGGCCACATAATTGGCACAGTCATCATCGAGGCCAGTTACTGTGTATAGATGAAGGGCTAATACAGGTAAAAACCGATGAAGGAACGTGGATACTACCACCTCACCGAGCTGGTTGGATCCCCCCGGGTGCGATGCACAGTGTTTATTTTTGTGGTTCTCTGAAAGGTCGTTCATTACTGTTTACTCCAGAGAGTTGTGAGCGGTTTCCAATGAGACCTTGTGTTATCCAAATGAGCGATGTGTTGAAAGCCCTATCGGTTAGAGCATCGATATGGAGCAAAACAGACGATCTATCCATACAGTCTTTACGTATTCTTGCCGTAATATCCGATGAAATCGTCAATAGCCCTCATGAGTCACTCCACATCCCGCTGCCCAGAGATCCGAGACTGCAAAAAGTTACTCAAGCAATTTTAATAGACCCAAACAGCAAGCATTCTGTAGAGCATTGGGCCAATATTGGGGCAGTCTCATCTCGGACGTTAAGACGATTGATTCGAAGTGAGTTAAACATGAGTTTTAGTGAATGGCGGCAACAAGTACTGCTAATACATTCATTAGAAATGATAGCTCGAGGGGAATCGGTGGGAGATATTGCACATGCTTTAGGTTATTCGACGCCCAGTAACTTTATTGCGATGTTTCGTCGGGTCTATGGCGATTCACCCACGCGTTACTTTTCTAATCGCGGAATATAATTTCCGTGCTCGCATGCTCATGATGTTCCCCTAATTATCTTTAATCAAAAAAGGTAAATATTGAAAATATTAATTGTTATGTTATAACATTTCCTTGTTTGGGGCTCTACAATTTGTTGTTTAAAGAATTGATCTCACAACCAGTAGTCTCCTATTGAGAGAGAGTAAACGTTGATTTCTTCACAAGCGCTGTCTGACTTGACTCTACATGGGGTGGGACTGTGTCAATATGTCCGTGAACTAGAGCGAAATCGTAACGATTACTAGGTCTCATAGCCCTAGAAAATCAACGTTATTAAAACCTTTACCTGACCTTTTTAACGCTTGGGAGGAAGATATATGAGCATTGATGTAGTTGAGAACCCGCTTCGTGTCCAAACAACATCATCGTTGGCGATATCGACATCAGCGAACATACTTAGCGACATCTACAAACCAGAGCACAATATTGCCATATGGCAGCGAACGCTCTCGAAAGAGTTGACGAAGGACATTAATCTGATGCTGGCTCAGGAGCCTAGATTGGCACTGGTACAAAGTGTCACGCCAGATGATGCTGCACAATGGGTACGAAGCAAGTTAGAGGGCTATGCGTGTGCTGATGCGCTGAGTGAAGATGTTGCTTTAATCGTCGATATGTTCTGCTGTTTGTTTGAGGTTAAAGAAGCAGGTTTGAGACTAACTCGCCTAGACAGCCCGATGTGCCCGAAATTTCACTTTGATCGTGTGCCTTGCAGACTTGTCATAACTTATACCGGCCGAGCGACCGAATGGTTAACCAACGATACCATTGATCGCACTAAACTCGGTGCCGGTAGTCTTGGTCAACCTGATCACCTATCGGGCTTATACGACTCTGAAAGTGCCATACGACGAATGCAGCCTGGCGATGTTGCCCTGCTCAAAGGAAGTGGTTGGGAAGGCAATGAAGCCACTGGACTTATACATCGCTCTCCACATGTTGCAGATAATGAACGTCGCTTACTACTCACATTGGATTTCATCTAGAGATATGAGAAAGCTCAAAACGGTAGATGACGTCATGAAGCAGGTAGAGAAAATCTGCCTGCTGCGAGGTAAACAACTCACTACTAAACGGAAATTGATACTGACTTCGCTGCTATATGCGGAGAAGCCGCTTTCTGCCTACGAACTAGTTGACTACTGCAATCACAACTTTTCTCAAAACATTCAAGCGATGTCGGTTTATCGAATACTCGATTTCCTTGAAGCAGAGCACTTTGTCCATAAGCTCAATACATCTAGTAAATACGTCGTTTGTTCTCAAATCGCGTGCGATCAGGAGCATGGCGTTCCACAGTTTTTGATTTGCTCTCAGTGTGGAAAGGTTAGTGAAATAGCGGTTGAAGCCAATGTTATTTCTAGCGTATGTGCGAAAGCCATACAAGAAGGCTTCACCGTTCTTAGCTCACAATTTGAGATTTCCTGTGTTTGCGATGAATGCGCAAACCGCCCCCTATGAGGCAGACACACGATCTCCCCTTATAGCTTCACAAGGTGACCGAGTATTGGCCACATTTATAAATTATCTAAAAGAATGAATTATGTCAGCAACATTGATTAAAAACGCTCGGGTGGTCAACGAAGGAGCCATTACCGAAACAGATTTACGTATTGTTGATCAAAGAATTGACAAGATTGCTACTAATATATCCGTACAACACGGAGATATTGTAATTGATGCTAAAGGGGCTTATTTACTGCCAGGCATGATTGACGATCAAGTGCATTTCCGAGAACCTGGGCTGACACATAAAGGCACAATTGCAAGCGAGTCGCGGGCAGCGGTAGCCGGCGGTATTACAAGCTACATGGAAATGCCCAATGTTAGTCCGGCTACAACGACTATTGACTCGTTAGAGCGCAAGTTCGCTCTCGCTAAAGAAAGCTCGTTTGCGAATTATTCTTTCTACCTCGGTGCAACCGAAGACAATCTTGAACAGATTAAACAACTTAACCCCAAACAACATTGTGGTGTGAAAGTATTTATGGGGGCATCAACAGGAAATTTGTTAGTCGAAGATCCGCAAGCGTTGGAGTCAATTTTTCGTGACTCTCCAGTACTCATTGTTACTCATTGTGAAAGTGGGACTGTTATTAAACAAAACCAGCAAAAGCAAAGGCTTAAGAAGCCAGGTTTCACTATCGAAGACCATCCCATTTTGCGTGACGAAGAGGCCTGTTACGCTTCATCTTCTTATGCGGTAGAACTTGCCAAAAAGTATCACAGCCAACTGCATGTGCTGCACATCACAACGGCGAAGGAGCTAGCACTTTTTGACGAGGGAGACATTCGAGATAAATCAATCACCGCGGAGGCTTGTGTTCACCATCTTTGGTTCAGCAACAAAGATTATGGCGCTCTTGGTAATTTGATCAAATGTAATCCTTCAATCAAGTTTCCTAGTGACCGCGATGCGTTGTTAAAAGCGTTAAATACGGGGCAAATAGATATCATTGCAACAGATCACGCTCCTCACACTTGGCAAGAAAAACAAGTGCCTTACGAGCAGGCTCCAGCCGGACTGCCGTTAGTTCAGCATGCGTTACTTACTCTCTTCGAGTATGTCCGTTTAGGTCATATGAGTTTGACTCAAGTAGTCGAAAAAACTGCGCACAACCCGGCCATTCGCTATGGCATTCAAGGCCGAGGTTTTATTCGTGAAGGTTACTACGCCGATTTGGTGTTGGTTGATGCTCATACCCCAACACGAGTTAGCAACGAAAACAGTTTATATCACTGTGGTTGGTCGCCTTTTGCTGGACATGAATTTTCAGCTCAAATTCAAAAGACTTGGGTCAATGGCGCGCTAGTTTATGCCAATAACAAAGTCATCGATAAACCAGCTGGAGCGATGCGTTTATCCTTCAATCGTTAAGTCGCTGACCGCAAAGAAAGAGCCATAAACAAACTGGAAGCATTATGTTAAGAAGAAACCCAACGGGCCATATGCCACAGGTGTCCTCAACAGCCTTTATCGATCCAACCGCTATTATCTGTGGCAAAGTCATTATTGAGGATAACGTTTTTATTGGACCCTATGCTGTTATTCGAGCTGACGAAGTTAATAACCATGGAGACATGGAAGCTATCGTCATCAAACGTGACACCAATATCCAAGATGGTGTCGTAATTCACTCTAAGGCAGGGGCTGCGGTGACCATTGGTGAGCGCTCATCCATTGCTCATCGTTCGATTATTCATGGTCCTTGCCAGGTTTGTGATGATGTTTTCATTGGCTTCAACTCCGTCGTGTTCAATAGCGTCATCGGTGAGAGGTGTGTTATTCGTCATAACTGTGTCGTCGATGGCCTCGATTTACCCGCTTATTTCCATGTACCACCGATGACCAATATTGGTGTCGGTTTTGATTTAGAGAGTATCTCTAAAGTGCCGCCAGAATATTCAGCTTTTTCCGAATCCGTCGTTTCTGCCAACCATGAACTAGTCCAAGGCTACCGGAGAATTGCCAATGAACTTTAATAAGCCACTGATTTCGCGAGTGCCGACTAACATCATCACTGGCTTTCTCGGGGTGGGGAAAACATCGGCAATAATGCACTTATTGACCCATAAACCGAGTCATGAACGTTGGGCTGTATTGGTCAATGAATTTGGCGAAGTTGGTATTGATGGCAGCTTGTTACAAGGCCAAAAAAAACAACAAGACCAAGTGTTTATTCGAGAGGTCCCCGGGGGATGTATGTGCTGTGCAGCAGGTCTTCCGATGCAAATCGCCTTAAATCAATTATTGTCTGAAGCAAGGCCAGATCGATTGTTGATTGAGCCTACAGGCCTTGGTCATCCTAAAGAAGTACTGCAAGTGCTATCGACCGAGTATTATCGTCAAATTCTCGCTTTGCAAAAAAACATTACTTTAGTCGATGCACGTAAACTATCGGATCCTAAGTACACTGAGCATGAAACGTTTAACCAGCAAATCACTATCGCAGATACAGTGGTAGGTAATAAGCGCGATCTCTATCAAGATGAAGATGAGCAAAAGCTGACGGCTTATATAGCAAAGCTCGGTCTGCGGGAAACAAAAGTGATTTTCGCTGAACATGGCGCTATCCCTTTTCATGAATGTGAGGGAGCGACTCGTATTGACGTGCAAAAAACGCCCTCTGTTCTTTATCGTGAAAGAGAGAAAAAGTCACTTGTTCCTGAGTTGCCTATGCCTGAGAGCGGCATTCTAAAAGCAACCAATCAGGGGGAAGGTTTCTACAGTATCGGTTGGCGTATATCCGCTGAAAACGTGTTCGAACATCAAAAGCTGAGATTATTGCTGCTCGACCTCAAGGTCGAACGAATGAAAGCGGTTTTTATCACGGGAAGCGGTATTTTTGGTTACAATCTAACATCAGATGGACTCACAGAATTTGAACTAGACGAGTGTTCAGAAAGCCGCCTAGAACTGATCTCTTCCGGTCTAGATGACCAATTTGAAGATAGATTATTTCGATGTTTGGAGAAGGCATCATGATAGAAAAGAGAAAACTCTCCTTTTAACCATAATGTCTTACCTCCTTAAAATTCTAGTGGGGTTTCTTTTAAAGCTGCGCTTAGGGCACTTATGCTGCCGTATTAGGGTGGGGTTAGTACCCGTATTTTCTGCCTATGCGGTTCAGGCACAGTTTTATTCATGGGGTGAGGTATCCACGTTACACGTGGCCTAATTACTTGCTTTAAGTTACACGGAAGAAACACGTCTTTTTTTAGCGAGGGCCATTGCTATATTTGCGGTACTGTAGGCGCTCTCATTGATAAAGTGCGGGTAAATTTCCCCTTTGCCATTCCAATGGATATCATAACCAGCGAAAGTCGCTAATAAAGGTGCTCCTGGTTTGACCGCCTCAAAATCTCTGCCACAAATAGTAGGGTGTACTAGTGCTTGCCGCATACCCTCTTGATCAAGTGGAACCCTGATTTCTTCGGTGTAAAAAAACGCCTCATAATCGCTCAGTAAGCCTATTTGGTTGAGGTTGTGCTTTTCAACATAGTCCAATACTGCGGTAAGCATCTGTTTCATCAACTCCAACGTACTGTACTCTAGCGCACCATGTGCTTGCGCCCCGACCTCAATCATTATTCCATATTGCCCAGCAGTACAAAGGTAAGGTTGCTCTTGCCATTCTTTTCGCTCTTCGAAAAGGACATGTGCTGATGGCATTCGTTGTTTGACGTACGCGCCCAGTTTCCGATAAAACACATCGTTAGAAAGCAAAATCAACGTCGCTCCCATATTGCTTGTTGTATTGTGCAGGTCAACAATCAACAGTTTTTCTTGGTTTGCATATTTCTCGATAAATTGATGTGCAATCTTGCTTTCATGCAAACCAGGACAATGATTGCTATTCATTGCTGAGAACTCGCGATTTAAGTCTGTATCGATGTATCGGACGTTGTGTTTTACTGCTTCGGAGTTTGCGATGATCGAGCAGGCTGAAAAGGTTGATCTATTGACAGAGTAACGTTTTTCTTTGATTAGTTTATGTAAATAAATACCAGAAAGTTCGTTTCCGTGTGTTCCTGCAACGATAAGTGCTGAATTGAATGTGTTCATTATTGAGCCTTCTCAAAGAGAATGGGTTGAATGACTGGTCTTCTCTTAGCCAATCCAGTGAACTGAATAAACGTTTACTAAACTGAGTAAAAATAATCCTAGATATGTTATAACATAACAATCGTTGTTATTGATACTTAGTTTCTCATGAGTCAGTTTAAATTTATTGCTTTAATCGTTGCTGTGTTTTGTTTTTCGGTCGCTTTGCTTCTACCTACAGAGGATGAGCCAAATCAAGATAGTCACAGCACTCAACTGAATCAAAGCAGTGATTCGTCATCACCTCCATCATCAAAGATAGTGGTTCCCTCAGATATCAGTTTGACTCCGTTGCCTAAACCTAAACCTAAACCTAAACCTAAACAAATACACTACATAGTTAAAGTGGGAGATACGCTCAGTGGTATCTTCGCTCAATTGGGTCTCCCTTACGGTATTTTGCAGCAAATTCTCTCAGTTGATCTTGATCACCTCCAGCTAGATATGATTCAGCCCGGTGAAGAGCTTGAATTAGTGATGGATGACATGGGGCAATTGAGTCGACTAATTTATCATATGAGCCTTGTAGAGAGGGCTATCTACACTAGAGAAAACGATGGCTCCTTCTCTTACGAATTTCAGGAAATTTCAGGGGAATGGCGTGAAACCTTATTTTCGGGAGAAATCAAAGGGAGTTTTTCAGTCTCGGCACATCGAGTAGGATTGGCATCAGGCCACGTCGCAAATATTACGCAGGTGATGAAAGATAAGATTGATTTTGCGCGATCTCTTAGAGCCGGTGACCGTTTCGATATATTAGTGAAACAGCAATATTTAGGTGAACACAAAACTGGCAATAGTGAGATTAAGGCTATTTCTTTTAACTTAGCGAGGGGCGAAGTCGCTGCATTTCTAGCCGAGGATGGACGGTTCTATGATAGAGCTGGTAACAGTTTGGAGCGAGCGTTTAACCGTTATCCTGTCGATAGGGCATACCGCCGAATCACCTCTGGGTTTAACCCTAAGCGTAAACACCCAGTGACGGGAAGAGTCACCCCGCATAACGGAACGGATTTCGCGACACCAATCGGTGCGCCAGTTTATTCTACTGGGGATGGAAAAGTAATTGCGGTCCGCAAGCACCCTTATGCCGGTAATTATTTAGTGATTGAACATAACAGTGTGTACAAAACTCGTTACCTACACTTGAATAAAATCTTGGTTAAAAAAGGTCAAGTTATAAAGCGTGGGCAAAAAATAGCCCTCTCTGGGAATACTGGTCGTTCAACCGGACCACATTTACATTTTGAAGTTTTAGTTCGTAATCGTCCGGTTGATGCAATGAAAGCCGACTTACCTATCGCGAAGTCGCTTCCTAACATCCAGAAACCTTCATTTTTGGCGCGAGTATCAGAGTTTGATTATCTAGTAGAAACGAAAAACTGAGTCCCGACAATTTGTTGGGGCTCAGTTATGCTATTTTGTGTTGTGAGGTTGGAGCAATAGGTGAGTCTCAATATGTGTTCCTAGAAGAATAATGACTGCGATTTTTTCTTTTACGTGCGCCCACATCCGCAACATCGGACGCTTTGCAACAACCTCCGCCTTTGATCGGCCTACGTGAAAACATCACACCAATCGCGAGCATCGCAATACAACTTAGGAAAATAAGAACGGTAAGAACTAAAGTCATAACACCACCTCCTATAAATCGCTGTATTGTCATCTTTCTCCAATTTTATAAACAAAGCAATGGTCGTTTTGTAACCACTTATTGTTTTTATCAATAGTCAGACCTTTGCTGGTGATGAAACGTGCTGAGAAACGAAGGCGAGTTCTGAAAAATCAGTCTCTGTGGTCTTTACCGATTCTTAAGCTTTGGGTCTAAGACAGCAATTGGATTCCTTCTATAACTCATCAAATTGTTATGTTATAACATGTGTTTATTCAGAGTTTGTAGGTCAAAGGTATGCCATCAATTCCAGTCACTATTTTGCATGGGTTTCTCGGGTCAGGGAAAACCACTTTTTTACGCAACATTCTTCAACAAGCCGATTCTTCTGGTATTGATCTTTCCGTTATTGTGAATGACATGAGTGAGTTAGACGTTGATGGCGTGCTTATCTTAAATACCGATGCGGTGAGTGAAGAGCAGGGCAACTTTGTCACGATCAGTGGAGACAGCATCAGCAGCCCGAGTGGTGTAAAGCAGCTCGATAAAGCCCTTAAAAAGCTCTGCGCAGAAAAATGGCCAGAATGGATTGTGATTGAAACGTCGGGCAGTAGTCATCCTTTGCCTTTGGTTGAGTATTTTAAAAACAACGCACAATTCGCACTCAAAGACGTAATTACGTTGGTGGATGCGACTTGGTTGCGAGATGACTATCGACAAGGTTCTGCCTTAATCCCTAAGTGGCAGGAGAACGTGCAGCAGGGTGTTCGCGGCGTTGAAAACTTGTTGGTAGAGCAAATCATGTTCTCAAACCGTATCATGCTCACCAAGACGGACAAAGTGGACGACAATACCGTTCGCAACATCGCGCAGGCGATTCACCCGCTTAATGTTTACACCGAGATAATCAAAACGTCATGGGGAAACTTAGATATCCGCATGTTGAAAGGTGAGCAAGACTACAATTTCTTCCTCGTTGAGCAGTTAACCGCAGAACTTCGTGAGACGGCGAATGAGCCGTTGAATCTCTCTGATAAAGACGAACAAAGCCTTGTCGCCAAAGTGATCAAAGATGATCGACCTTTTCATCCTGCGCGTTTGTGGAATACCTGCCATCAGTATTTAACTAAAGGTGTGTTCCGCAGTAAGGGGTTCTTTTGGTTCCCAACTCGAGACGATGTTTCACTACTTTGGAGCCAAGTAAACGGCAATGTGGGGCTTGAAATTACAGGCTTTTGGCGCGCTTCGGTAATCAATGACGAATCGCAAAACTTCACAGAGGAACATCGTCAAATCCTACAAGATAAGATAGACAGCGTTGAAAGCCGCTTTGGTGATCGTCGTTGTCGCTTAACGGTGATTGGGCAAGAAAACGAAGTCGATGTGTTTATTGATGCGCTGGAAAACTGCTTTTTAACGGATGTGGAATTGGAGCAATGGCAACAAGGGGCAACATTTGAAGATCCTTGGCCAAAGAAAATAGCTAAGTTGAGCCAGAAGAAGACGGTTTGAATGCGATGGTGAGGATTCCCTCGCTGCATGTTTGCTCGGGTTGTTTCGAGAACGGACTTACTGAATTGGCTCGGTATACCAAAATTGGCTCTGTGTAACGAGAAAGCCTCTCGAATGGTGAGAGGCTTTTTTGTATCTCAGTCGTTTACTGTTCCCATTCAGGGAAAGGGTCTTCCAGAGATAACCAATAGTCGAGTCCTTGCTCCATCTCATCTTCTGTTAACAAGCATTCGTTAAGACGAGCAATCAATTTCTCTTGCTCTAATCCCTGACCAATAAACACCAATTCTTGTCGCATATCGCCGTATGGTTCTTGCCAAATGTCGTTTATAGCATCTAGGTAATCTTGATCCGTCGGCCATTCCTCCTTCGGAATCGCTTTCCAAAACATACCCGCAACACCATAACGTGCGATGCCTCCCGCTTGGCTCCATTGACCGACAAACTCTGGTCTGGTTGCTAGCCAAAAGTAACCCTTGGAACGAATCAGTTTGCCGTAATCTTTCGCATTGTGGAGGAAGTCGTAAAACTTCTCTGGATGGAAAGGGCGTCTCGCATGATAGGCAAAGCTGGAAATGCCGTATTCTTCGGTTTCCGGTATGTGCTCGCCTCGCATTTCCTTCAACCAACCTGGGGCTTGTTGTGCCTTTTCAAAACTGAAGCTTTGTGTGTCGAGTACCGCATCAAGTTCTACTTCACCATTCGAGATAGGAAGAATAGTGGCCGATGTATTAAGAGTTTTAAGAATCGCAAGAAGCCTTTCGATTTCTGATTTCTCAGCAAGGTCGGTTTTACTTATCAAGATAACGTCAGCGAACTCTACTTGATCAACGAGTAAGTCAGCAACGCTGCGTTCATCGTCTTCACCTAATGATTCGGCTGTCTCTGTTAAGAACTTAGCTTCATCGTAATCACGCAGAAAGTTAATCGCATCAACCACCGTAACCATGGTGTCTAAACGTGCAACGTCTGAAAGTGAAAGCCCGTTTTCATCGGCAAACGTAAAAGTCTCTGCAACGGGGAGTGGCTCGGCGATGCCAGTGGACTCGATAACTAAGTAATCGAATCTGCCTTCTTGCGCGAGTTTAGTGACTTCTTCAAGCAGATCTTCACGCAGGGTACAACAGATGCAACCGTTACTCATTTCAACCAACTTTTCTTCACTGTGGTTGAGAGAAACTTCATTCTGAACGGTCGCTGCATCGATGTTGACTTCGCTCATGTCGTTGACGATGACCGCGACTTTTCTGCCTTGTCTATTGTTAAGAATATGACTTAAAACGGTTGTTTTTCCTGCGCCTAGAAAGCCGGACAAAACCGTAACAGGGAGTTTCTGGGTGTTCATGCTCATGCTCTTTATAGTGTAATGTTATAATATAACAATTAATATAGTCGGTGATCTTAACTCTGGCATCAAGCAGTTTGTGAGTGTGTCGAGCACTGCACCTTATTGGCGGCTTTATTTGTCGTTTAGTTGCACAGGTTCAGATGTCCGGAATTTAGAGATCGAACTCTTATCTCGGTGTGGAGGTTCTATGAACGAAGAGAAAAAGCATGTCATGACAGAAGAAGAAATTCTTGCAGCGCCCGAGGCGGATTATATGAATGAAGCTCAGCTCGCATTTTTTGAAAACCGATTATTTGAGCTTTATGAATCGACGTTAGCGCATATTGAACGCGCGAAAGAAGAGATGATTGCGCCAATGGAATTCAGTGACGAAAGCGATAGGGCGTCCAGTGAGGAGCAATCTGCAATCGCATTAAGAATCATAGACAGAGAGCAAAAGCTGTTACCTAAGATTCAACAATCGTTAGCTCGTTTGCGCGCAGGGGAGTATGGTTACTGTTTAGAGTCCGGAGAACCTATCGGCATTCCAAGGTTATTGGCACGACCTACTGCTGAATATAGTGCAGAAGTAAAAGCTCAAATGGAGTCAAAAGAGCACTGGTATAAACACTAAAGCCTCACTATCTTATGACGTCGATATTCTTCTCGTTCACTTGTTTTTTTTTGATGTTCTCTGAGAAGTCTAAAGCGATGGCGACTACCGTTAGGTATGGTAGTCATTACCTTTGAGATATTAATAGTTATCGATAGGATAGAAGTAAGTTCTGTATTGTAAATAACGCATCATTTTTGTTTTTCTGAATGAGCTCTCGCTATGTTAGCGTCAAACATTTTCTCTGCTACTTCAAGCTGATCTTCTATCCTTAAAGCTAAATTGGTACTGGAGAAGTAGCAATGATTGACTTTGTGGCAACTTTTATCTTTTTCTTTGCTGTCATCGATCCCATAGGTACTGTGCCCGTTTTTATCGCAGCCACAAAAAGCTATGAAGAAGTGGCAAAGCGTAAGGTCGCTCTGTTTGCGACTCTATTCTCCGCTGCTATCCTACTGTTTTTTGTTGTTGCTGGTGAAATCATACTTACAGCAATGCGTATTCCCTTGTCTGCGTTTCAAATCTCGGGCGGTATCGTATTGTTCTTGTTTGCTTTGACTATGATATTTGGTGAGAGTAAACCAGCAGAAGAAATCAGAACGCTCAATAGTCATCATGATACAGCAGTTTTTCCTCTAGCCATTCCATCAATTGCTAGCCCTGGCGCAATATTAGCCGCCGTTTTACTCACAGAGAACGTGCGGTTTAATATTTGGGAGCAAGTCCAGACCGTGGCTATGATGCTGCTGGTACTATTGGTTGTTTATATCTTGCTATTAATGGCCAGCGGCATACACAGGATTATTGGGAATACAGGAGCTAGTGCTGTAAGTCGGATCATGGGGTTGATATTAGCCGCTGTGGCCACGACCAACACTCTGAATGGGATTGAAAGTTACTTTGACCTTTAAGGCTGTTTCGCAAACTGAGCTGAAGGTATACGTTAAGAGCTAATTTTACGGCGAGATGACCGACCACCTGACAATCACTTTTCTGGCTGTTACTTCTAGCCGGATGTAATCCTTCAGGCTACTCGTGACGACCTTGTTTAAGAGGACCACGGAAAAGTTGAAAGTAAAATGCATAGATGTTGAGGGTATATATCAGATGGGGGAACTGGAGCAACACTTGCCCCCCATTGAGCTGTGCCAATACTCAAAGATTAGCTGCTAGAAAACAATATCGATAATTTCTCCGCTTAGGCACTACTCTATAATCTTGTAGTCTCGCAGTATATAGAGCCTAGCATGGAGGAATTTATTAGCTTCAACGTGCCAAGACAAGACTTTTTCATGCCGTGAGAGTATCTGAAAAGTCGGGAGGCTGAGAAGTTTATTCAGTATGGCTCTTATTGGGCAGTTTATGGATCAGCCAGTAACCAAGACTCATACTAAGAACTACAGCCGCAATTCCAATCAGGTACATTGGAGACAAGGTTTCAAAGTCTATAATAATGACCTTTCGGGAGATTGCCATCAGCGCGGTGGCCATGACGATTTTTACATGAATAACATTTTCTCTCAGGTAAATAGTTATATTGATGAAAATTTCAATAGCAATTAAAACGGCCATAAAAGCACCAAAAGTGGCTAGCATATCTGAAATCGTCAGAATGAGTTTAGGTGGCGTGATAAGTTTTTGATATATCGTCCATGCAACATCTATCACACCCATGACGATTACAAACAACATAACTATCGACAATACTCTTACAGACCAATGAATCACTATCTGTAATTTTTTTGTTAACTTATCATTTTTATCGACTTCCATGGCCCTGTTTCCTTCGCTTGTTTATGTTCACTTAACCTTCATATGTTGAAGCTAGACAATTGAATACATGTCGTTTAAAGCATAGTTGCTGTGGTGAGAGATAGAAGCGTCCGAGGGAAGGAAGTTATGAAACTTAGGAGTGGGCACAATGTTGGACACATAATGTAATCTCTGGTGTCATGCGTTATTACCTCATTGCCTCATTTCTGATCGTGACGAATCGACTGATGAGGTGGTGATTCATCACCTTCACGGCAAACTGAATGAGCGAATACCACAACGTATTGATACTGGGCAAATCGATGCGCTTGTTGCTCCGTGCGTTGTTAATAGAAATACAAGCGAATAAGGAGTGGGTAATCGCTCAAAAGTCGGGTGGAAAAGCGGTAAAACGGCGAAAATTATTGGAACTAAGTCAAGGCCCTTTTTTTAAATGAAAAGGCTTATTGATCTGAACACACCACTTCTCCATATAAGTATATCCACAAATATAAACCTCAAATTGGCGATAAAGAGCTTTAATATTGATAAATATATAAACAACTTGGGTGCTGAAGAAATTTCAGTATACTGCGCTTAGGTTACACTGGAGAAAAAATCGCCGTATTCCCTGCGGGGTCCTTTGATAAGAAATAGAAATCGCGTTTGAATATGCAACCAAACGATTTTGCCGCTTGCAGTTTATTCGGTATACAAATAATAAACCTTTGACTAATCCGAAGGTCGGTCAAATGAGAGAAAGTCATGTTTTTTAATAAGTCGCTTCAACAAGAAAATCAACGATTAAAGCAGGAGTTGCAAATCCTGCAGCAAATCCAAACCAGTTTAGATGAAGAGATGATCCGCTTAACATTGGATAGTAAAGGTATCATTACTTCTGCAAATACTAAACTACAGCAAGAACTTTTCTTACATGATGATGAGATCTTAACGAAATCAATTACTGAATTGGTACCGTCAAATTCGCGCAATACAGACCACTTTCATCGAATGAAGAAAGCCGTCCAAGATAAAGTGTTCTGGAATGGGGCATTGCAAGTACAGAAAGGTAATGGTGAGGAAGCCTGGTTAAGAACGATTATCCAGCCTGTTTTAAATGAGCGCAGAGAAGTAGAAAGCTTTTTTGTTTTTGCTTCTGAACTTACGCGAACGATCAAATCATCCCGTGAGCAAGAGGACATGCTAAATGCATTAAGTCGTTCTATGGCGGTGATTGAGTTCACATTAGATGGCCATGTTTTAAAAGCCAACGATAATTTCTTAAACACAATGGGTTATACGCTTGATCAGATTCTAGGGAAGCATCATCGCATGTTTTGTGATCAGGAAGAGTCGAGCTCTCAAGCTTACCGTGAGTTTTGGCAACGTTTAGCAAAAGGGCAATTTTCATCAGAGCGATTCAAACGAGTTAACCGTCATGGTGAAGAGGTGTGGTTAGAGGCTTCATATAACCCTATCCATAACGACAGAGGAGAGCTCTACAAGGTCGTTAAGTTCGCGACAGATATTACCCAGCAGGTGATGCAGGAACAGAAAATGGCCCAGGCTGCGCAATTGGCGAATGAAATCTCGCAAGAAACTGGTACACAAACCCTGCAAGGGCAAGAGGTTATAGGCTCAACGTTAGAAAAGATGCAGATACTTTCCGAGCAAATGCAGCAAGCGAACACCGCGATTGACGAGCTTAAAGCGCACTCATCGCGTATTAGCGAGTTGGTAAATAGCATCAGTGGTATCGCTGACCAAACTAACTTATTGGCGTTAAATGCGGCGATAGAAGCGGCTCGTGCGGGTGAGCATGGTAGAGGTTTTGCCGTTGTTGCCGATGAAGTCAGACAGCTTGCTACAAGAACCAATGCAACCACCGATGAAATTGTCACAATGGTCAGTGAAAACCTACAGCGAACAGATAACGCAGTTAAGCTGATCGCTAAATGCCAAAAAGAAGCACTAGATACGCTAGAGCTCTCTGAAAAAGCAGGCAATGTGATGAATGAAATACAAGATGGCGCTAGCCGTGTTGTAGAGGCCGTGGAGCAATTTAACCGCTCGTTGTAGTCAGTTCTTCATGCCAGCACAGGCTTTTAAGTTCCTATATAATCAAATTGTTTACTAGTGCTACTCATCGCCAATCAAGCGTGTTTTTGGTGATGAGAAAGCCAGTTCATTCCTTTCTTAATATTTCGTATTTCTATCTTTACGTGTCGCTATTTTACAACACTGTTAATAAAAAGTAGCGTAATTTAATCTCCTGTTAACTTGGTTGCGAATCACAGTTGGGGGAGACCTACTTGGACTTACTAAATTTCACCATAGATAACTTAGCGCTGCTAGGTACGCTTACCATGGAGCACATCTCTTTGGTTGCTCTGGCTGTTGGGCTTGCCATCTTAACTGGCGTACCTATCGGCATTCTTATCACACAAAATGAGCGCGCTGCGAAAGTGGTGCTTTACGTAGCGTCCATCATTATCACCATTCCTTCAATCGCATTGTTTGGTTTGATGATTCCTCTCTTATCGACCATTGGTCATGGGATTGGCTACGTGCCCGCCGTGATTACCGTACTGCTTTATTCTCAGCTGCCTATTATTCGCAACACTTATACCGCAATTCACAACGTAGAACCATCGCTCAGAGAGGCTGCTCGCGGTATCGGGATGACGCCTTTTCAACGTTTGAAAATGGTGGAAATTCCATTGGCGATTCCGGTGATTATGGCGGGTGTGAGAACGGCAGTAGTAATGAATATTGGCGTTATGGCGATCGCCGCGTATATCGGAGCCGGTGGGCTGGGCGTGTTTATCAGCCGTGGCATCTCGCAAAGTGATCCTCGACAACTGATCGTTGGTGCCATCGCCGTCAGCCTTCTGGCTATCATCGCGGATTACGGATTGATTCGACTACAAAAAAGATTAACGCCACCGGGCCTAACCGCTGCTCGATAAAGGACAAATAATAGGGACATTCAAATGATCAAAATTGACAAGCTAACCAAAATTTTTGAAACGCCTAATGGCCCGGTGACTGCCGCAGATCACATTGAGATGGAAGTTCACAGTGGTGAAATATGTGTGTTACTTGGCCCGTCCGGTTGTGGCAAAACCACCACGCTGAAAATGGTCAACCGAATTATTCCCGCGACATCGGGCAAGATCTATCTTGGCGGTGAAGATACTTCTGGGATGGATACAGTCACTCTGCGCCGCAACATCGGCTATGTTATTCAGCAAATTGGCTTATTTCCCAACATGACGATCGGCGAAAACATCGCGGTGGTTCCCAAGTTATTAGGGTGGGATAAGGCAAGATACATGACGCGTGCAAAAGAGCTATTGGAGATGGTTGCTCTTGATCCTAGTGTCTTTCTTAATCGTTATCCAAATGAGTTGTCTGGCGGACAGCAGCAACGAATTGGAGTTGCTCGAGCGCTAGCTGCGGATCCTCCCGTCATGCTGATGGATGAACCTTTTGGTGCGATTGACCCGATCAACCGTGAAGTAATCCAGGATGAGTTCCTTAAAATGCAGCAAGAGCTCAACAAGACCATCATGTTTGTCAGTCATGACATTGATGAAGCGGTCAAAATGGCCGATAGAATTGCGATTTTCCGCGATGGTCATCTGGTTCAGTACGATACGCCTGACGATTTGCTCGCACACCCGAAAGATGATTTCGTGAAAAACTTTGTCGGAGATGATCGCGCACTTAAACGTCTACGCTTAGTGACGGCTGAGTCCGTCATGCAGACCACCTTTGCGCACGTGAAACCTAACGAGACGCTTGCCGACGCTTTAACCAAAATTGACGCGTATGGGTATCGCGACGCCGTGATATTAGTAAATGGCCAACACCAGCCTATCGGTTATGTGCCAAAAGCTACAGCAATCAATATGAAGGGGTACTGCGGCGAACATTATGTCGGCCTGAAAACAATCGCCCGAACCACGGATGATCTGCGTAAAGTCGCGTCGAAGATGTTCACGCACTACATTGTTTGGATGCCGTGTGTTGACGAGAATGGCCGCTTAGTGGGCGAAGTCACACAGCGCGGCATTACTCATTATCTAGGCGCAACTTATCAGCGCGATACCTCTCTTAGTGAGCCACAGCCATTGCATCAGGCTAAGGAGGCATCGTGACCAATCAGCTAAAACAAACCTACTATTTCGTTTTATTGGCGTGTGTCTTTGCGTTGGGTATTTATTTACAAGGCGCGGGTACGATCGATGATTTCCTCTACTACCAAGAAGACATTGTTTATTTGACGGTTCAGCACATTGAACTGGTGCTGCTGTCTGGTGGATTGGCGATCCTAATCGCTATTCCCGTCGGTGTATTGCTCAGCCGTCCTCGTTTTCAGAAAGTCGCAGAATCGGCGATGCAGGTTTTGAATGTGGGGACCACGATTCCTACTTTAGCTATTCTTGCGCTGGCAATGAGCTTTCTTGGCATTGGCACCGTGCCTGCGGTATTTGGGCTGACGATTGCCTCGTTGTTGCCGATTGTCAGAAACACCTACATCGGGCTGAAAGAAGTGCCCGCTCATTTAAAAGAAGCGGCGTCAGGCATTGGTATGACCGAGTTACAAATGTTATTTCAGGTTGAAATTCCTAATGCGCTGTTCGTCACTTTTGCCGGTATCCGCACGGCGTTAGCTGTCAACGTGGGCACCGTGCCACTGGCCTTCTTAATTGGTGGCGGTGGGTTAGGGGAGCTCATTTTTACCGGTATTGATCTGGATGAACCCATCATGATGCTGGCAGGCGCTATTCCTACAGCGATGTTGGCTATCGCTATCGACAGTGTGGTAGGAGCCGTTTCCTATGTCACTGTACCTAAAGGCTGTAACCCTATTAGAGCTAGACAATAACAATCCTAAAAATTGAACACAGACAGGAGTCAAACATGTTAAAGCAAATTACTCGCCGCTTGCTGGCCGTTGGTGTACTGCTTTCAAGTTTTCACGCATCCGCGGAAATCGTCGTAGGTGGCAAAAACTTTACAGAACAACAGCTTTTAACGGAGATCACGTCTCAATATTTAACCAAAAAAGGCTACGACGTTGATAAGCGTTCGGGCATGGGCAGTGCGGTTTTGCGTAAAGCGCAAGAAAACGGCCAGATTGATCTTTATTGGGAATACACGGGCACATCACTGATCATTTACAACAAAGTCAAAGACAAGCTCCCAGCAGAGCAAGTGTATCAACGCGTTAAGGAACTCGATGCGAAGAAAGGCCTAGTTTGGCTTAACCCTTCAAAAGCGAACAACACCTACGCGCTCGCTATGCGCAGTGACGATGCGAAACAACGTGGCATCTCAACCTTGTCCGAGTTTGCCGAGCAAATGCGCCAAGACCCGCCAATGACCATTGCTTTGAATGCGGAATTCTATGCACGAAAAGATGGCTTCCGACCTTTACAGAAAACCTACAAATTCAAAGCTTCACGAGACCAAGTGAAACGCATGGATACTGGGTTAACTTATGATGCGCTAAAAGGGCAAGAAGTCGATGCTGCGCTCGTATTTGCAACAGATGGTCGTATCAAAGCATTTGGTTTTACCGTTTTAACGGATGACAAACAGTTCTTCCCTGATTACGCGATCACTCCTGTGGTTCGCCAAGAAACGCTAGATGCGAACCCAGACCTTGCCGAGCAAATGAACGCGCTTTCTGCGGCGATCGATGGCGATACGATGTCGACATTGAATCAACAAGTTGATGTGGAGCGACGTTCGATCTCAGAAGTCGCAAGCCAGTTCCTATCTGAGCATAACTTGGGGTAATACCATGACTATCCTGCAAGTCAGTGTGGCCCAAATCAACGCCCAGTTAGGCGATGTGAATGCCAATCTGAATACTCATCAGGATTACATAAAGCAAGCTGCGGCCATAGGGTCGCAGCTATTGCTGTTTCCTGAACTCTCCTTGACCGGATACCAGCTCCAATCCTCTGTGCGTGAAGTTGCCATGAAGCGTGATGATGCTCGGCTTAAAGAGCTTGCGCAACTTGCACCGCAGATGTCCGTGATTGTCGGCTTTGTTGAACAGGCCGCTCCGGGAGAATACTACAACGCGATGGCTTGGTTGCTCGGTGGTACGGTGGTTGCTGTGCATCGTAAAGTCAATTTACCAACCTATGGTGGGCTTGAAGAGGGTAAGTGGTTTCATTCGGGAGAGGCTACCACCAGCGTTTGTCTTGATGAAAATTGGCGAGGCTCGGTTTTAATTTGTGCCGATTTATGGAACCCACCTTTGGTTCATTGCGCGCTACTCGATAAGCCTGAAATCTTGCTCGCGCCGATCAACTCGGCCAGCAGTATTGTCAGTAAAGACTTTTCCAACGAAGACAACTGGTTAGTTAACGTTAAATTTTATGCGGTGCTCTACGGAACTCCAGTTTTGATGGCTAATCGTTACGGGCCAGAGGGCGAAGCGTGGTTTTGGGGAGGAAGCTGTATTTTGTCTCCAACGGGCGAGCTATTGGCGCAGGCAGAAGACGGTGAAACCTTGATAACTGCAACCTTGTCATTGGACGATATTGATAAAGCCAGGTTCGAGCTGCCTACCGTGCGAGACAGCAATACACCATTGATCACAACGCTATTGTCGAAGGCAAAACGCTAAAACTGGAGCAGTAGATGATGCAATCTATTCATCGATTTATTCACGAATTAACCTTTGAACAGCTTCCTGCTGACGTTATTGAACAAGCGAAATATTGCGTCTTGGATCTGTTGGGTGTCGCCGCAGCAGGTAAAGCGACGCAACTGCAAAATATGGTAGCTAAACTCGCGCAGAAGCAGTTTGCCGGTGATACGCCGATGCTGTTTTCTGATCACACGGCCAGTGGTTGTGGGGCGACTCTATATGGCGGCATGTTGATTGACAGCATGGACGCGCACGACGGCCAAGTCCTGACGAAAGGCCATGTTGGCGTCGCTGTTTTGCCGGGGCTGCTCGCCAGTATGCATGAGTCAGCGATCACGGGAGAAGAGTTATTAACGTCCCTCATCATTGGCTACGAAATTGCAACTCGCGCCGGAATCGCGCTGCATCAAACCGCTTGTGACTATCATACTTCTGGTGCTTGGAATGCGTTGGGCGTCGCTGCGGTGTCTGCAAGAAGAAAAGACTTAACGGATGCACAAACAGAGCATGCGCTCGGCATTGCCGAGTTCTATGGCCCGCGCAGTCAAATGATGCGTTGTATTGAACATCCAACCATGCTCAAAGACGGCTCTGGCTGGGGAGCGATGGCGGGCTTTGCCAGTGCAGAGCTGGCAGAAGAGGGCTTTACTGGCGCGCCAGCCGTGACTCTGCTGGACCAACAAACTCACGCTTTGTGGGCAGATTTAGGGCAGCGCTGGTATATCCTGGAGCAATACTTTAAACCGTATCCGGTTTGTCGTTGGGCTCAACCCGCGGTTGAAGCGGTGAGAGCGCTGCAACAAGAAAATAAACTAGAACCTGATGAGATTGAACTTATCGAAGTTCACAGCTTTCACCAGGCGGTGTGCCTGCATACCAAGCGCCCTGAGACAACCGAGCAGGCTCAGTACAGTTTGCCATTTTCAGTCGCGAGTGCGGTTATAGATAATACGGTCACGGTAGAAGCCGTCACCAAAGGACTGAACGATCCTGCTCGCTTGGCACTTACGGAACGGATGAAGTTAATTGAAGAGCCTGCATACAATGATAAGTTTCCAGCCGAACGTTGGGCGCATGTCGTGGTGACGTTGAAAAATGGCGACAAACTGACTTCACCTCCCTGTATTGCGCGAGGTAATCCTGAAAATCCGCTCAGTCGAGGCGAGATGCGAGGTAAGTTTCGTACTTTGGCAGAGAAAGAACTGCCCGCCTCGCACGTGTCAGCGATAGAAGAGGGCTGTTTGCAACTTGATAAAGCCAGTAAAGAGCAGGTAATTGCTTGGCTATCATTGCTTTACCAAGGCACGTTGTCCGATAAGCCGTCTGACACATCACGATGAGATCGAAGAGATCGAACTCCTTTCTCTTACTCAATCTTAAGCTAAACGTCGCTCTTCACGCGGCGTTTTTTCATAGCGTTTTTTGTAGCAGCGCGCAAAATACGATGTAGAACTGAACCCACAAGCGGTGCTGATTTGAGTGATGGACAGCATGGTTTGCAACAACAAATGTTGAGCGCGTTCTAAGCGCAATTGAAGGTAGTAATTGCCTGGTTTGTCTTGCAAGTATTGCAAAAATAACCTTTCCATCTGCCTGACCGATAACCCTACTTGCTCGCCAATTTCATAGCACTTTAGTGGCTCTTCCATGTTGGCTTCCATGATCTCTACAGCGTCGAGCAGGCGCGGGTGGCGGATGTTGTGCTTACGGATTAACGACATCCGCTGTTTATCATGCGCGGGTCGAATCGCAGGGTGAATGCATTGCTCTGCCACTTGATTCGCCAAGTCACTCCCATGTTGGTTTGTAATTAAATGAAGCATCATATCCAAACCGGCTAAGCCGCCCGAACAAGTTGGTGTGCGTGGGTCGAATTCGTACAACTCACTGGTCACGTTAATGTTTGGAAACTCCTCTGCCAGGCTGTTGGCGGACTCCCAATGCACGGTACACGTTTTGTTTTTTAACAGGCCAGCTTTTGCTAACAATACGCTGCCTGTCGAAGTCGAGCCCACGGCGATGCCTTGACGAAGCGCTTGCTTTAACCACTGATTCACCGAGCCACTCGCAGCAGCAACATGGGCGCCAATACCTGCCACAACCAGCAGCAAGTCTAAATGAGCAATGTTGTTGACTGACTGTGTTGGCGAGAATGAAACGCCATTACTGGCCGACACTTCTTTATCTTCGAATCCATAAATATCCCACTGATACAAATCGCAACCAGCGAGGCGGTTGGCCATTCGAAGAGGTTCGATAACCGCCGAAAAAGAGAGCATCGAAAAATCAGGAATAAGGAAAAAACCAATGCGATACGTGTGTGTCGTTTTCATTCTCTGTGGTCACCAAGTGGGCAGTTCATCTATGTCGTATTTCTGGATAAGAATGTCGCAATTGTTAAATTATTGCTATCAAAATTCGAACATGATGTGACTTAAGACAAGGACTTCTTTGTCGAGCATACACATTCATTTGGACGAGATAATTATGATTGAACAAAAAGCCCCAGTAATTAGTGATGGTCTACGCCTTGATGGCGCTTTCTTTACTGACGAGAACGTTAACAACCCAGACTTACCGATCGTTATTGTCTGCTCAGGCTTTACTGGGCAAAAAAATATTCACCCAGAGCGTTACGCGAGAGCCTTAACTGCGAAGGGCTTTACAGTATTCGGATTTGACTACCGTGGCTTTGGTGAATCTGAGGGTATTCGTGAGCGAGTTATCCTAGATGAACAAGTACGTGACATCGCGAACGCGGTTGCGGTTGTGAAACAGCGCGCTGACGAGGAAGGCCGCAAAGTCGTACTGGCTGGCTGGGGCATGGCCGGTGGATTAATTCTTGATGCTTACCGAGTTTGTCAAGATGCGATTGATGGCCTTATCTCCATGAACGGCTTTTATGATGCGGTACGTGTTCAGGTTGCTCAACGTGGCGAGCACGGTTGGAAAGCGTTCCGTCAATTTATGTTAGAAGAGCGTACACGTCTTGCTCTTGGTGGAGAAAAGCAGGGGATTGATCCATTTGAAATCTACCCGCTTGACCCAGTAAGCCGCGAATATGTATTCACTGAACTGGTCAAAGCACCGGGCTACGGCGTGACATCTGATCTGGATTTTGCGGATTCTCTCATCAATTTCAAACCGGAAGCCCTACTGGACGAGCGATTTGCAGACGCGCCAATCTTGATTGCGCACGGTGCAGAAAACGATCTTCACCCAGTGACCGAAGCAAAGTCGCTGTACGCGAAATACCCTGGGCCGAAATCTCTATTCTTACTGCCTGAAGGTGGTCACACCGAGTGGATGTTGGACGACGATCCTAAGTTTATTCAGTTCTCTGGCGTGATCGCGAACTGGTTGAGTGAGAACTTCAGTTAAGTCTTCAAGAGGTGCTTTCGTTGATGGCACCTCTACCTTTCTGACAGGATGATTTTCGATGAGCATAATTCCATTTTGTGAAGCGGCGGACCCATTTGTAAATAAACCAACAATCGCGATTCCTGAAGGCGCGGTTGATTGTCATGCCCACGTTTTTTCTTCACGTTATCCGTACTGTGAAACGCGAACCTACACGCCACCCGATGCCAGCGTCGGCGCGTACCTGCATTTGCACCAGCAATTAGGCATCCGTCATGGCGTGCTGGTTCAGCCGAGTGTGTATGGCAATGACAACCAGTTGCATCTTGATACATTACGGTATTTACGCCAGCAAGGTTACGACTACAAAGGCGTCGCGGTCGTGGATGCGGATGTGTCCGAGCAAACGCTGGATGAGCTACAAGAAGCCGGATTTTGTGGGGTGCGGATGAACCTGCTGTTTAAAGGTGGTATTGAGTGGCGTGATGTTGAACGTTTAGCGGCTCGCCTTGCAGAGCGACACTGGCACCTTCAATGCTTAATTGATGTTTCGCAGTTTGATGACTTATATCAGCGATTAAGGGCTTTACCCGTGCCCGTAGTGATTGATCATCTTGGACATATGCCAACAAACAAGCTGATTTATCATCCTGGTTTTCAAACCTTATTGAAGCTTAAGGCCGAAGGGAAAGTGTGGACAAAATTGTCGGCACCGTATCGTTTGTCGCTTCAATCTCCGCCTTATGATGACGTTTCTTCGTTTGCTCAAGCTTTGTTAGAAGCGAATGAAGAGCAATGCGTCTGGGGCTCGGATTGGCCTCATCCATGTTTTGCTGCTGAGATGCCAAATGATGGCCAGCTATTAGATACCTTGTGGCACTGGACGCAAGATACGACACTGTTTAGCAAGATTCTGGTCGATAACCCCAAGCGCCTCTACCGCTTTTAACTCCACATTCATGTTATGAACCTAAAAAGACAACCGTAAGGCACTGATTCAAATTATGCTTCCTGCACTTCCGCTACAGGTTTCCTCTGATCCTGTGGTTATCAAGTTCTTTAACACCCTTAAACAGCTTGGTTTCAAGGGGGATACTGATGCTCGCTATACCACTCGATTGAGTATGGCGACTGACAACAGCGTCTACCAGCAACTTCCGTTGTCGGTCGTCTTTCCTGCCAACCATCATGATGTGGTAATACTTGGCAAGGTCAGTGCTCGTGATGAATTTAAACACTTGACCTTTTCGCCCAGAGGAGGCGGAACGGGCACCAACGGACAATCATTGAACTCGGGGATCGTGGTTGACCTGTCTCGCTACATGAATCGAGTGTTAGAGATTAACGAGCAGGAAGGTTGGGTGAGAGTGGAAACTGGGATAGTCAAAGATCAACTCAACGACATCGTTCGCCCTTATGGTTATTTCTTCTCGCCAGATCTGTCGACCAGCAACCGCGCAACATTAGGTGGGATGATTAATACTGATGCATCAGGCCAAGGCTCTTTGCAATATGGTAAAACCTCGGATCATGTGTTGGAGCTCAAAGCCGTATTGGCAGATGGCTCGGTGCTCGATACCGAAGCAATTCAACAAAACAAACGGTTAAACTGTGATGTAGTATCGCGAGCGTTAAAAATTACGGAGGAAGTTTGTCGAGACAAGCGTCAACAGATTCTGGATAAGTTTCCTCCTCTGAATCGCTTTCTTACTGGTTATGACCTAAAAAATGCCATCAACGACAAGAGTGAAGAGTTTGACGTCACGAGAATATTATGTGGCTCTGAAGGTACGTTAGCTTTTATTACTGAAGCCAAGCTCAATCTTACGCGAATACCTACTACGCGACGGTTAGTGAACGTTAAATACGATAGTTTTGATTCTGCATTGCGAAATGCTCCCTTGATGGTCGAAGCAGAGGCGCTATCGGTTGAGACAGTCGATGCAAAAGTAGTCAACCTTGCAAGAGAAGACATTGTCTGGCACTCGGTAAAACACGCGATCTCAGATGTGCAGGGCAAACAGATGCAAGGGATTAACTTTGTCGAGTTCGCAGGCAGTCAAAGCGATGATATTGAGGATAAAGTTGAACGCTTACTTTTAATTCTTGATAAAGAAATCGTTCATCGACGCAGTGGTATCATCGGTTATCAAGTCTGTCGTGAACCCCAAGACATCCAGGCCATTTATGGCATGCGCAAGAAAGCGGTTGGGCTGCTTGGCGCGACCAAAGGTCAGGCAAAGCCGATTGCATTCGCGGAAGATACCTGTGTGCCGCCTGAAAATTTAGCGGACTTTATCGAGGAATTTCGTACGTTGCTGGACGACAATAACCTGCATTATGGCATGTTTGGGCACGTGGATGCTGGCGTCCTTCACGTGCGTCCTGCGCTCGATATGTGTGACCCCGAGCAAGAAGCGTTGATGCATCAACTGTCCGATGATGTGGTCGCGCTGGTGGCAAAATATAATGGTTTAATGTGGGGAGAGCACGGTAAAGGATATCGCTCAGAATATGGACCAGCCTTCTTTGGTGATGAGCTCTTTACTGAATTAAGGCGTATTAAAGCGGCGTTTGACCCCGACAATAAAATGAATCCGGGCAAGATTTGCACACCACTGAATAGCGACGCTGAAATGGTAAAAGTCACAGCGACCAAGCGTGGCTACTATGATCGTCAGATCCCCGTAGAAGTCCGAGAGTCGCTTAAGCCCGTGCTGTCTTGCAATGGCAATGGGCTATGTTTTAATTACGATGCTGATAGCCCAATGTGTCCATCATTTAAAGTAACAGCCGATCGTCGCCACTCTCCGAAAGGGAGGGCTGGGATAATGCGTGAATGGCTGCGTCGCCTTAATGATAGTGATTTCGATTTGCTCGCTAACGAACAACAGCTTCTCAATCAAACATTATCGGTTAAGCTTTTGACTCAGAAGCTGAGTAAGTTGATATCTCGCCCCATATCTGACGACCTATCGCATGAAGTTTATGAGGTGATGAATGGCTGTCTAGCGTGCAAAGCGTGTGCGAGTCAGTGTCCTGTTAAAGTTGATGTGCCTGATTTTAGAGCACGTTTTTTACACGTCTATCACTCGCGTTATCGCAGACCTCTGCGCGACTATCTGGTGTCGAATATTGAGCAACTGCTGCCGATTATGGCAAAAGCTCCCAAGCTGGTTAATCAAATTGCATCTAGTAGGCCTGTTACGCAAGTATTAGAGACATCCATCGGTTTTATTGATTCGCCAGTGCTATCGATCCCTACGTTGCAAAGTCGATGTCAGGCACTTGGAGTGAGCCCGTTTGACTTTGTGTATCTAGAATCGCTTTCCCCAGAAGTGAAGCAAAATTACGTCTTGATTGTTCAAGATCCATTTACCAGCTTTTATGAAGCCGAGTTGGTTGCGGACTTTATTCAGTTATTGCAGCGGTTAGGGAAACACCCTGTTGTTCTGCCTTTCAAACCCAATGGGAAAGCTCAACATGTAAAAGGTTTCCTTAAGGCATTCGCCAGAAATGCACAAAACACCTCGGATTTTCTCAAACAAGTTGCTGAGCTTGAAATTCCTATGATCGGTATCGATGCAGCCTTAGTGCTTTGTTATCGTGATGAATACCATCAGGTTCTAAAAGAAAAGCGGGGCGAATTTACAGTTTATACGGCTCATGAATGGCTGGTGGATACACTCAACGAATGGCCAGCTGTACGCGCATCAGATGAAGAGCCTTGGTATTTGATGGCGCATTGCACAGAAAAGACCAAAATACCGGAGACTGAGAAATCTTGGCAGTCTATTTTTCAGCACTTTGGCTTAAATCTGCAAGTCATACCTACGGGATGTTGTGGCATGGCTGGGACATTCGGACATGAAGTGGATAAGAAAAGTACGTCTGAAGCTATATATCAGCTTAGTTGGAAACTGAATATAAAGAACCTGCCCACTGAGCGTGTGTTAGCCACGGGGTACTCCTGCCGCAGTCAAGTTAAGCGTTTTGAAGGGGAGGTAGTTCGACACCCGGTACAGGTTTTAGCCAGTTTGCTTGCTGTATAGAATGCTAAAGTAATTTAGTATGCGAAAAGGCTTGCCTTAAGACTTTGCCTGCATTTAATGTATCTAGAAGCAGAACTTCAATCTGCGTGACAACAATACAGGAGAGGATCGGGCTTTCACTTTTTCGCTCGACACAAACCCCTTTCAAATTTACACAATAGCGCAGTAAAACTCTCTTGCTGCGCTATTGTGTGTTCCATATTTTGTGAGTACTTATGTTTAACTCAGAACGCAAAGCGACGGTTATTCTGGTTGCGACGACGATGATCGCGGCACTTGGCTGGATATTCTCTAAGGAAACAATACAGGGTTTACCACCTTTTGGCTTTATTGGGGCGCGATTTACTATCGCTTCGCTCTGCTTACTGCCTCTATGTTACCGACCTTTGCTGAAAGCAAACTTAAAAGATGTGCTTTCTGCTGGTGGTGTCGGGCTCCTGTTAGGCAGTGCCGTTATGACATGGATTTACGCTATTTCTATCAGTGATACTCTCGGGGAAGGCGCATTTATCATGAGCCTTTCCATGCTGTTTGTGCCGATTGTTGCATGGGTTATGTTTCGTCAACGACCACAACGAATTTTCTGGCTTTCTTTGCCTATCGCTGTATTAGGTCTTGCTTGTCTTTCTTTAGTTGGTGGCTGGAAACAATCGGCCAGTCAATTGTGGTTTCTTGGTGCAGCACTGGTTTTGGCGCTTCATTTTAATGTGAACAGCAAATACTCTCAAAAACTACCTGTGCTGCTGCTTACTTGCGTGCAACTTTTTTCAGCAGGTTGTTTAGGTTTGTTGGTTTCATTTTTTATGGAATCTTTCCCGGTAGAGGTGGACTCCTCTATTTGGTGGTGGTTTGCGTTGAGTACCTTATTAGCGACGAGCTTGCGTTACGTAATGCAAACCATGGGGCAAAAATTTGTTCAGGCAGGTAACGCTGCTCTAATTATGATATTAGAACCAGTTTGGACGGTTATTCTGAGCGTGCTGTGGTATGGCGAAGTACTAACGGCAAATAAACTAGTAGGTTGTGTGCTTATCTTATTTTCTCTAATTATTTATCGTACTGGCGGGCGGTTTCGCTTCCCTACCCGAAAGTAGAGCAAATTAATTTGGGTTGGGAGAATTTGAGGTGCCGGATGGCCTTCTACGAAAGTGATAATACGCGGTTACGCAATGCTAATGACACTTTTGATGTAGGCTGTCGACCCAGCTCTTCGCTGATCATCCAGCCAGCTTTAGCCAGTAGCTCTAAGTCGATCCCTGTTTCTATTCCTAACCCTTGGCACAAATACAGTACATCCTCCGTTGCGACATTTCCTGATGCGCCTTGAGCGTATGGGCATCCACCCAGCCCAGCTACACTACTGTCGATGGTATTGATGCCCATACTCAGTGCCTGATAAATGTTGGTGAGAGCTTGTCCCCATGTGTCGTGGAAATGGACAGCAAGCTGGCGAAGAGGTGCAACCAACATGACGGCTTCCAGCATAGCAGCGATACGGTTTGGCGTGCCTGTACCGATTGTGTCGCCTAGAGACACCTCATAACACCCTAAATCGATGAGTGATTTGACCACGCTCGCCACTTGTTTAGGGGCTGTCGGGCCATCGTAAGGGCAGTCGGCAACGCAGGATAGATAGCCACGAACAGGGATGCCGTGTTTGGTGGCTAATCGCATTACAGGTTCGAAGCGAGTTAGGCTTTCTGCAATCGAGCAATTGATATTGTGTTGGCAGAATCCTTCTGATGATGAAGTGAAAATCGCGACCTGATTGGCACCAGCCTCCAAGGCTTGTTCGAAGCCTTTTAGGTTTGGTGTCAGGGCAGAATAAGTAACATGATTTCGCCTTGTTATTGCTTTCATGACCTCTGTTGAGTCCGCCATTTGTGGCACCCATTTGGGCGAAACAAAAGAGCCCGCCTCAATATGCGTTAGCCCAGTATCAGAGAGTAAGTTGATCAACCGGATTTTAGTCTGGGTCGCAACAGGAGATTCATTTTGCAATCCATCTCGTGGACCTACTTCGACAATATTTACTTTGGAAGGCAGCATTACTTGTCCTGTGATTTGGTTACCCAACTTGGGCTTCGTTTTTCAAGAAACGCTTGCAAGCCATCTTGGCCTTGTGGCGATACCCTAATGTCCGCAATGAGCTTGCTAGTATAGTGAATCAGTTGTTGATCGATGGGGTTTTGATGACATTGGTGACAGAGCGTTTTCGCTTTACGCATCGCATCTGGGCTATTAAGTAGTAACGTCTTGATCACGCTATCGACCGCATTTTCAAGTTGTTTGGCTTCTTTCACTTCGTGCACAATACCAAACCGTTCGGCATCCTCGGCTGAAATGACTTCACCACTTAAGATATAGCGTCTAGCTTGTCTATTCCCCATCGCGCGCATGACGTAAGGCGCAATGGTCGCTGGAATTAAACCAAGCTTAACTTCACTTAAGCAAAAGTTGGCACTTTGGCTTGCGATGGCGATATCACTACAACAAATCAACCCTAAAGCACCACCATAAGCGGAACCTTGAACAACTGCGATGGTGGGTTGAGGGAACGAATCTAATGTTTCCATGAGTCTTGCCAAGTTTTGGGCATCAACGAAGTTATCTTGCCTCGTGCTGTCGGCCATCGACTGCATCCAATTCAAATCGGCCCCGGATGAAAAGTGCTTGCCGTTACTTCTTAATACCAAGCACCGCACATCCGTTCGTAAAGCGAGATAATCTAGGCGGTGGATCAGCAAGTCGATCGTACAAGCGTCAAAAGCATTGTGCTTGGCTGTTCTGTTTAGAGTGATGGTCGCTACGCCATTGTCATCGACATGCCAAAGAACATCATCTTGCCTTTGGGCGTTGGGAATAATGCTTGGTTGCATTTCCTGCATACTAACTTCCTTAATTCATCTTTGGATATTTACATTCTGAAGACGCCAAACTCGCTATCAGGAATGGGGGCATTTAATGCTGCCGTTAGCGCATGACTCAACACCTGACGCGTTTTTTTAGGGTCAATAATTCCGTCATCCCATAGCCGAGCGCTCGCAAAATAGGGATGTCCTTGTGTTTCATACAAGTCTATGATCGATTCTCTAAAAGTGTGTTCTTCTTGCTCTGACCACGCTTCTCCCTGGCGTTCCTTCGCGTCTTTTCGAACTTGTGTTAAGACGCCTGCCGCTTGTTCTCCGCCCATCACAGAAATACGCGCGTTCGGCCACATCCACATCATGGTTGGATCATACGCTCGGCCGCACATGCCGTAATTACCAGCGCCGTACGATCCACCGATGATCACGGTAAACTTCGGCACGTCAGCACAAGCGACGGCCATCACTAGCTTGGCGCCATGTTTTGCGATGCCTTCTTCTTCAACCTTTTTTCCGACCATAAAGCCGGTAATGTTTTGGAGAAAGAGAAGCGGTGTTTTCCGTTTGGCGCACAGCTCAATAAAGTGCGCGCCTTTTTGTGCCGATTCAGAAAACAAGATACCGTTGTTTGCCACAATACCAATCAAATGTCCTTGAATACGAGCGAAGCCACACACTAGCGTTCTGCCATACAAGGCTTTGAATTCGTCGAAATCAGAATCATCGACGATGCGGGCAATAATTTCTCGAACGTCGAATGACAGTCGTAAGTTGGCATTCACTATTCCGTAGATTTCTTCTGCGTCGTAGCGGGGAGGAAGCACGGTGTTTTCTGGCTTAACAGGTCTTGTTCTATTGGCATTGGCAATGGCTTCTCTCGCAAGCATTAGGGCATGTTCATCATTTTCAGCGTAATAATCTGCGACACCAGATTTTCGACAATGCACGTCTGCACCGCCGAGCTCTTCACCCGTCACGACTTCGCCAGTGGCCGCTTTCACCAAAGGTGGCCCCGCCAAAAAAATGGTGCCTTGCTCTTTAACCATAATGGACACATCCGCCATGGCAGGAACGTACGCGCCCCCAGCAGTGCAAAGCCCCATCACAACAGCAACTTGGGGAATGCCTTTCGCTGACATTCTCGCTTGGTTAAAGAAAATGCGACCAAAGTGTTCTTTGTCGGGGAAGACGTCGGACTGATGAGGGAGATTTGCGCCACCGGAGTCCACCAAGTACACGCAGGGGAGTTGGCAACGTTGGGCAATCTCTTGCGCTCTTAGGTGTTTTTTTACCGAGAGTGGGTAGTAGGTTCCACCTTTTACCGAAGCATCGTTGGCGATGACCATGCATTGAATCCCCTCTATGATACCAATGCCGGCGATAACACCAGCGCAGGGGATCTCTTCGTCATACACCTGCCAGGCGGCAAACTGGCTGATTTCAAGAAAGTCAGTGTTGTCATCAAGCAAGCGCGCGATGCGTTCTCGGGCGGGGAGTTTTCCTTTTTGCCTCTGGTGCTGAATGGCTTTTTCACCGCCTCCCAGTTTGATGGTATCGATGTGTTGATTCAGTTGAGTGACCAACGTTTCCATCACGGCTTTATTGGAAAGAAATAACTCGTCAGTTGGCTTAGTTTTACTTTTGATAATGGCCATAATGACTTCCTTGTCGTATGTTCCGTTAGCGAGATTCTTCGAACAGCTCTCGGCCTATTAACATGCGGCGAATCTCTGAGGTACCCGCGCCGATTTCATAAAGCTTTGCATCACGTAGCAAACGACCAGCAGGGTATTCATTGATGTAGCCATTCCCACCGAGCAGTTGTATTGCATCGAGTGCCATTTGTGTGGCGAGTTCTGCACTGTACAAAATCGCGCCAGCGGCGTCTTTGCGTGTTGCGTTACCTCGATCACAAGCCGCTGCGACGGTATATACATACGCTTTTGCTGCACTCATTCGAGAGTACATATCGGCGATCTTGCCCTGAACTAACTGAAACTCGCCAATGGGTTTTCCAAACTGCTCTCGTTCATGTACGTACGGGACCACAATGTCCATGCAAGCTTGCATTATCCCGAGTGGTCCGGCAGCGAGGACGACGCGCTCGTAATCCAGCCCACTCATTAACACCTCGACGCCTTGATTCAACTCGCCAAGAATATTCTCTTTTGGCACTACGCAATGGTTAAATACAAGTTCGCAAGTATTCGAGCCTCTCATGCCTAGTTTGTCCAGCTTTTGAGCATGAGTGAAACCTGTGAAGTTACGTTCAATAATGAATGCGGTAATGCCACGTGAACCTGCGCTGACATCCGTTTTAGCGTAAAGCACCACTACGTCAGCATCGGGCCCGTTTGTTATCCACATTTTGTTGCCATTCAGTACAAAATGGTCGCCCTTGTTCTCCGCTTTCAGTTGCATGCTTATCACGTCTGAACCGGCATTGGGCTCACTCATCGCTAGGGCGCCAACGTGCGTACCATCAATGAGTTTTGGAAGGTATTTTTCGCGTTGAGAAGGCGTACCGTTACGAAAGATTTGGTTGACGCACAGGTTAGAATGAGCGCCGTAGCTTAAAGCGACAGATGCAGAGGCACGGCTGATTTCTTCCATGGCAACAACGTGAGCGAGGTATCCCATGCCTGCACCACCAAGCTCTTCATCGACGGTCACACCAAGCAACCCCATTTCTCCGAACAAAGGCCATAAATGATTCGGGAACTGGTTATCGCGGTCTATCTCAGCGGCGATGGGCGCAATATGTTCCGTAGCAAAGGCATTAACGTGTTCTCGGAGCATATCGATGGTATCACCAAGTCCGAAATTGAGTGGGGTATAGGTGCTTTTCATAACGTCTCCCGGTATCAGAGGTAAGGTGGAAAAGCCTGTAGCGGTGTTGCTAATTGAGTATAGCGTTTATGTCTGCTTGCTTTTGAGTGTTTGAATACAACGCTCCTTAGCGGCATTCAACTCTGCCATAACGACGCTGATGTCGTTGAGTTGTTGCTGTAGGACGGCTTGTTTCTCTTCAATGATATTGAGCATTTTCAATAACTGTCCTTCGGTTTGTTGCATGTCGTAGAGCTCGAAAAGTTCACGAATTTCTGCCAACGAAAAACCGAGTCGTTTCCCTCTTAAAATCAGTTTGAGGCGAATTCTATCCCTGCGTTGATAAACGCGCATATTGCCTTTTCGCTCTGGTTCAATCAGACCCACGTCTTCATAAAACCGGATACTGCGAGTAGTAATATCAAACTCCTTGGCGAGGTCACTGATCTTGTATTTTTCCATAACATACTTACCTCGAATAAAAATCCAGTTTCTGGAAATCGAACCTTAAATGGGAAGGCCGAACATCAACTTTGAAATATAAACGTCTGCTTGGTGTGTTTTTTCATCTCATTGTAAAGGCTAGTGCTATGCTTACGTAAACGTCAAGAAATCGCGGAATGAAAGTTTGTTAGTGAAAAAGGCGATAAAGGCTGGTGTGGCGCTTGGTGAGTAATTCTATGTAGGGTGTCATCAGTCTGCCAAGTGTTCACATATACCTTAAGGGAATGCGAATCATGGGAAAAGACATCTGGATTGTCAGCGCGAAAAGAACGCCAATTGGGCGCTTTCAAGGCAAGTTGCAAACTTACTCTGCTCCTCAATTAGGCGCACTGGCGATCAAGGCGGCAATGCACGAAGTGAATGTGACTTCGGTGGATGAAGTGTTCATGGGATGTGTGCTTCCAGCAGGGTGTGGACAAGCTCCTGCGAGGCAAGCATCTATGGGGGCAGATCTTCCTTTGGGTGTAGGGGGCACCACCATTAACAAAGTGTGTGGCTCTGGCATGAAGAGCGTCATGTTAGCGCACGATCTCATTAAAGCTGGAACGATTCGCTCTGCCATTGCTGGTGGTATGGAAAGTATGACCAATGCGCCGTATTTGCTGAGGGAGGCGAGAAAGGGAATGCGTATGGGGCACCAGTCTGCGTATGACCACATGTTTCTCGATGGGCTACAAGATGCTTACGAAGGGCACTTAATGGGTGTTTATGCTCAGCAAGTCGCTGACAGGCTTAAGTTCACCAGAGAGCAAATGGATGAATGGGCCGTGATGTCGGCAAAACGTGCGTTGGAAGCTCAAGAGCGAGGCTTGTTTGCCGATGAACTTTCGCCGGTTTCACTCAATACCAAGTCAGAACAAGCGGTGCTGGACTACGATGAGCACCCACGCTCGATTGACCTTGGTAAAATTCCTCAACTCAAACCTGCATTCGATGAAAAAGGTACGGTGACCGCTGCTAATTCGAGTGCCATTTCAGATGGCGCAGCGGCTCTTGTGCTTATGGATGAAGACACTGCGCGTCATCAGGGGCTTAAACCACTTGCGATCATCAAGGCGCACTCTACACATGCCAGAAAACCTGCAGAATTTACTTTGGCACCCGTCTACGCAATTGAGCAACTGCTGTTCCAGCTAGATTGGTCAATTTATGAAGTGGACCTGTGGGAAATCAATGAAGCCTTTGCCGTCGTGACACAAATAGCGGTGGCGGAACTTGGACTAGATACGAGCAAAGTAAATATTAAAGGTGGAGCCTGTGCGCTTGGGCATCCGATAGGGGCTAGTGGCGCACGAATTCTGGTGACATTGATTCACAGTTTGCGTCAGCTACAAGCGTTAGGCACCAATGGTGATCTCGAAGCCAAAAAAGTGATGCGGGGTGTTGCGTCACTTTGTATCGGTGGTGGAGAAGCCACGGCGATAGGCATTGAAATACCGCTTTAATTGAAATCAGAAAGGAGTAAATGATGACTCGTTTGGTTCCCTTGTTTATTGGTGGCGAGTTTCGTGAATCTCAAACATCGGATTGGGTTGAGGTAACCAATCCCGCCACTAATGATGTCATTGCGTACGTTCCATGTTCCACAGAGCACGAGATGGAAGCCGCCATTGATAATGCGAAAGAGACATTCCAATCTTGGAAGGAAGTGGCAGTATCCGAGCGTGCCAGAGTCATGCTTCGCTATCAGCACTTGCTCAAAGAACATCATGATGAGCTTGCCACACTGCTTTCTCATGAGACGGGTAAGATTTTAGCGGATGCCAAAGGCGATGTGTGGCGTGGTATCGAGGTGGTTGAGCAGGCGGCAAACATTGCTAGCAACATGATGGGAGAAACCGTCGAAAACGTTGCCACGGATATTGATAGTTACTCAATGATTCAGCCCTTAGGTGTGTGTTGTGGGATCACGCCGTTTAACTTTCCTGCCATGATTCCGTTGTGGATGTTCCCAATCGCCATCGCTGCGGGCAATACGTTTGTGCTCAAACCCTCCGAACAAGTGCCATTGACCTCTATTCGTTTAGCCGAACTATTTGAGCAAGCCGGCGCGCCAAAAGGGGTGTTGCAGATCGTTCATGGCCGCAAAGAGCAAGTCGACTTTCTGCTGGCTCATCCTGATATTCGAGCGGTGTCATTTGTTGGCTCGGTTCCTGTTGCCCGTTATATCTACACTACGGGTACGAAACACTTTAAACGCGTTCAAGCTTTTGCTGGTGCTAAAAATCACATGGTGATCATGCCTGATGCGAACAAGGAACAAGTGGTGAATAACTTAGTGGGGTCCTCCGTTGGGGCGGCGGGGCAGCGTTGTATGGCAATTTCTGTTGCGGTATTTGTCGGCGATTCAAAACAATGGATTACAGACCTTAAACAGGCAATGGCGAAAGTACACCCAGGGCCTTGGGACGATGAGCAAGCTGCTTATGGCCCACTGATCAGTGAGCAAGCCAAACAACGCGTATTGGACCTAATCGAAGATGGCAAACAACAAGGCGCAGTGTGTGAACTGGATGGCAGTCAGTGTGAAGTGGAAGGCTTTCCCGATGGAAACTGGATTGGCCCAACCTTGTTTAGCGGTGTAACAGCGAATATGTCGATTTACACGCAAGAGATATTTGGCCCTGTTTTAGTTTGTATGGAAGTCGAAACGTTGCAAGAGGCCATTGAGTTAGTGAATCGCAACCCTTACGGCAACGGAACTTCTATATTTACCGCTAATGGCGCTGCTGCGAGAAAATATCAGCATGACATTCAAGTCGGTCAAGTTGGGATTAATGTGCCAATTCCAGTCCCTTTACCATTTTTCTCCTTTACTGGTTGGAGAGGCAGTTTCTATGGTGATTTACATGCGTATGGTAAACAAGCGGTACGTTTTTATACCGAGACTAAAACGGTGACGGCACGTTGGTTTGATGACGATATTCCGACGGGGCCTAATTTGACCATCCAACTGCGCTGAGTGAATAAAAGGAGCTTTTATGGACTTTGAACTTAATGAAGATCAACGTGCATTTGCTGATACCGCTCAGCAATTTGCCGATGAGTGTTTAGCACCGATGGCGGCGGAGTGGGATGAAAAGCAGATCTTCCCCAAAGACGTATTGAGAGAGGCGGGGGAACTGGGGTTTCTCAGTCTCTACACTCCAGAAGCGCAAGGTGGCCTAGGGCTGAGTCGCTTGGATGCTTCAATTATCTTTGAACAACTGGCCATGGGATGTACGTCCACTACGGCGTTTATGACGATTCACAACATGGTCAGTTGGATGATAGCCAGTTTTGCTACCGATGAAGCCAAAACGCAGTTCTGTCCGAAATTAGTTACGGGGGAGTGGTTAGGCTCCTATTGCTTAACCGAGCCTAATGCGGGATCGGATGCCGCTTCGTTGGCCACAACCGCGAGCAAAAAAGGTGATACTTACGTGTTGAATGGTGGCAAAACCTTTATCTCTGGCGCAGGAGAGACAGATGTTTTGGTCGTGATGGCGCGAACCGGAGAAGCGGGTGCCAAAGGCGTGTCCGCATTTGTTATTCCTGCTCACGCTGATGGTATCAGCTATGGGCGCAAAGAACCCAAAATGGGTTGGAACAGCCAACCAACACGAGCGGTTACTTTTGAAAATGTCGTTATTCCAGCTAGCCATTTACTGGGCGAAGAAGGGCAAGGTTTTGTCTTTGCGATGAAAGGGCTTGATGGAGGGCGTATAAATATTGCGACCTGTTCCGTCGGTACGGCTCAACAGGCCCTTGAACGGGCGGCACGGTACATTCAAGAACGTAAGCAGTTCGGCAAGTCGCTTGCGCAGTTTCAAGCCTTACAATTCAAATTGGCAGACATGGCAACAGAGCTAGTGGCTGCGCGGCAGTTAGTGCGCTATGCCGCCAGTAAACTCGACCGAAATGACCCGGATGCCACGGCTTATTGCGCGATGGCAAAACGGTTCGCAACTGATGTGGGCTTTCAGGTTTGCGACCAAGCGCTGCAGCTTTATGGCGGCTATGGTTACATCAAAGAGTATCCAATGGAGCGTCATTTCAGAGATGTGCGTGTGCATCAAATTCTGGAGGGAACGAACGAAATCATGCGCTTGATCATCGCGCGCCGTTTGCTCTCTGAGGAATCGGCCTTGCTGTAGCGAAGTATTGGATTTGCTCATTGAGAAAGGATTCAGATATGCCATTAACCCAAACTGCCATTCAACATACGATCGCTAATCACGTTGCGCTGGTGACGATGAACAACCCGCCAGCCAATACGTGGACAGCAGAGAGTCTCAAGGCACTGAAATCGCTGATACTCACACTTAACGATGATAACCAGGTTTATTCACTGGTTTTAACTGGCAGTGGAGAAAAGTTTTTCTCTGCTGGTGCGGATCTCAAGTTGTTTTCTGACGGTGACAAAGCGGTTGCGTCAGACATGGCGCGATGCTTTGGTGAAGCCTTTGAAACGCTCTCGGAATTTCGTGGTGTTTCCATTGCCGCCATTAATGGTTACGCCATGGGCGGAGGGTTAGAAGTGGCATTAGCTTGTGATATTCGAGTCGTTGAAGAGCAAGCGGTACTTGCTTTACCAGAAGCCAAAGTCGGACTTTTGCCCTGTGCTGGTGGTACCCAAAACCTCACAGCGTTAGTGGGGGAAGGCTGGGCAAAGCGCATCATTTTATGTGGAGAGCAAGTCAGCGCTGACAAAGCAAAAGAACTAGGCCTAGTTGAGGAGTTGGTTCCCAAAGGCGAAGCTTTAAGTAAAGCGCTGGAGCTTGCTGAATCTGTTGCGAACCAGTCACCATCTTCTGTCGCCGCATGTAAGGCGCTCATTCAAAATATGCGCTCTGCGCCACTTAAGCACGGCTTAATGAAAGAGCGAGAGTTATTTCTGAATCTTTTTGATACGGAAGATCAAGTTGAGGGTGTTCGCGCCTTTTTAGAAAAACGCCCACCGCAATGGAAAAACCGATAGGAGGCCACATGGCAGGGATGGTAACCATTAGTGAAATAGAGTGCTTAGATGGCGTGCACCGCATTGGTATCGCAACGTTAGAAAACACCGCTTCATTGAATGCATTGACGTATGACATGTTGGTCCAACTCAACGATCAGCTTATCAAGTGGCAAGATGATCCACATATGGCTTGTGTGGTACTGACTGGCGCTGGAGAAAAAGCATTCTGTGCTGGTGGTGATGTTCGAGCTATGTATCACGTCATGCATAACGAGAGTAAAGAAAAAATCGTAGAGTTCTGTACGAACTATTTCTCGTTGGAGTATGAGTGTGACTATCTCATCCACACTTACAACAAACCCATTATCGGTTGGGGAGAAGGTATTGTCATGGGCGGTGGGATGGGGCTTTTTATGGGAACCAGCCATAAAGTTGTGACAACAACATCACGCCTTGCTATGCCAGAAATCAATATCGGACTGTATCCTGATGTGGGAGGTACGTGGTTTTTAAGCCAGATAGATCCGCAAGTGGGCTTATTCCTCGGATTGACAGGTTCAATGGTAAATTCAAGTGACGCTGTCACTATTTGTTTGGCCGATTGGTTACTGTTGGAAGAGCAGTATCCCACCTTACTGGATGAGCTAAAGCGGCTCCAGTGGGGCAAAGAAGACGCGAAAGAGTTGGTAACTGCACTACTACAGTTAATGGAAGAACAAGTTATTGATAGCAAACCAACCACGCAAATTTGTCCATACTTAGATCAGATAGAGGAAGCGTGCAAAGGCTTTGATCTTAATGCGATAGCACAGCGAATCATGACTATCGAAGGGAATAGCCAGTGGATAGAAAACGCGAAACAAACGTTCGCATCGGGCAGTCCGATCACCGCGCATATTTGCTTTAGACAAGTGAAAGAGTACCACAGCTTACCGCTTGCAGATTGCTTCCGTTTAGAGTTGAGTTTGTCGGTTCGCAGTGCCTTATTAGGTGAGTTTAAAGAGGGCGTCCGTTCTCGGCTCATTGACCGGGATGGCGAGCCGAGCTGGATGTTTAACAGTGTCAGTGAAGTCGATGAAGATGTTATCGATACTTTGTTTACCTCACTTTGGCCGGATGACGAACATCCGCTTGCTGGTTTGGGTGAACAAACACTAGGTCAATAAGGAGAATGATCATGAGTACCATCGCATTTATCGGTTTAGGAAGAATGGGGCATCCTATGGCGCAAAACTTACTCGCGTCTGGATTTAACGTGCAAGTATTCGATGTCGATAGCGAAGCCGCAAAGCAACTAGTACCTTTTGGTGCGGTGGTGGCGAGCTCTATCGAAGAGGTAGTAGATGGTGCTAGCACAGTCATCACGATGCTACCAGCAGGGTCTCACGTTCGTTCCGTGTATCTTGGTGACTTACACGGCGGCGTAGGTGTCCTCAATCTTGTCTCGCCAAGTACCTTGATGATTGATTGTTCAACCATTGATCCGGACTCTGCGCGATTAGTCGCCAATGAAGCGGCAAATAAACGTGTGTTGTTTGTCGACGCGCCCGTTTCGGGAGGCGTTGCTGGCGCGAAAGCGGCGACATTAACCTTTATTGTTGGTGGTTCGGATCAAGCGTTTTCTAAAGCCAATGCGATTTTGCAGTATATGGGAAAAAATGTTTTCCATGCTGGCAAAGCAGGCGATGGTCAAATGGCGAAAATCTGTAACAACCTTATGCTCGGCATTTTAATGTCTGGTACGTGCGAGGCATTAAACCTAGGTATCGATCATGGACTCGATCCAAAAGTGCTATCAAACATCATGCTGCAAAGCTCTGGCCGAAATTGGGCATTGGAGCTTTACAATCCTTGCCCAGGTGTGATGGACAGTGCGCCAGCCAGTCACGATTACCAGCCGGGCTTTATGAGCAAACTCATGCTAAAAGATCTCGGCTTGGGGTTAGATGCGGCGTTACAAACACATTCTTCGGTTCCGATGGGGTCGTTAGCGCGCAACTTATATTCTTTCCACAACGCGAGCGGCCACGGCGAGCTCGATTTCTCAAGCTTATTTGAGTTATACAAGAGTAAGAAAGGCTAGACCGAGTTTTGTGACAAACCAGCCCGAGATGGTGACCTAAAACGCGCATCATTTCGGCCAACTTAGACTGGTTGAGATAGAGAACATTACGAGCTATGGAGTGCACCAATATGGACATAAAAAGTAGTGTTATTGCCATTACAGGAGCAGGGCAGGGGCTTGGGCAAATGATGGCCATTACTCTTGCTCAAGCTGGCGCTGATTTAGCGTTGTTGGATGTAAACGCCAGTGGCTTAATGGAAACACAAGAGCAGTGTCGAATGCTGAGTGCGAAAGCGTTGACATATCAAGTGGATGTCACCAACGAAATCGATGTTGAAACCACGTTTGAAGCGATTATCCAAGATTTTGGTCAACTCAATGGGTTAGTCAATAACGCTGGCGTATTAAGAGATGGACTACTTGTAAAAGCAAAAGATGGCGTGATCAGTAAGATGTCTTTGGATCAATTCAATTTGGTCATGAACGTTAACGTGACAGGAACATTTTTGTGTGGGCGTGAAGCTGCCGTCAAGATGATTGAGAGTGGCTCCCAAGGCGTTATCATCAATATTTCTAGTGTTGCGAGAGCAGGAAATATCGGACAAACCAATTATTCTGCGTCAAAAGCGGCGGTCGCGACCATGGCGACAACATGGGCCCGTGAGCTCGCAAGATACGGTATTCGCGCGGCGGCGGTTGCACCAGGTGTAGTACACACCGCGATGGCAGAGCAAATGAAACCAGAAGCCATAGAGCGATTAGAAAAGATGATCCCAGTTGGCAGGATGGGCGAAACAAGCGAAATCGCGCATGCAGTAAAATACATTATTGAGAGTGATTACTTTACTGGCAGGGTTTTAGAAGTGGATGGCGGCATTCGTATGTAAGTGGCCACTGAAATAAGGCTCTGATAGACCTGAATAATAAGTCTCTTTCCATTTCAACATTTTCTATGTTGTGGAGTGCTAATTCTGCGCAACCCAAATGTATTTACAACTTATGTTTGGATTTACTTTGAGAATGATTTCTCACAATCCAATAAAGAGATGTAAATACCACTCAAATATTAAGTGAAATCATTAATTTGACGTTGATCACACTTTTTGTTTTTTAGTTTCCGCTTCTCATTAAGGCTATCTGCATAAATGAAGTTGATAGTCAGTCTCATCAATTTTAAGTTTCAACTGTTTGTTTTTAAATAATTAATTGTTGAAGCACGAGAAATTCGTGTTGAGGTTAATATTCGATTTAAAGTGTGTAACTTCCATTAATGGAAGGTTAGTTTCCAGTTGTGGCTAATGAGCTTTAACTTTTTACTCCTCATAATGCGCCAAATGTAACATAGTGTTTCAAAGTGTAACAATAAACTCACACTAAGAGTGTGGTTTTGATCTCCACTCAATTCCGTTTTGTTTCGCTCTGAGCCCGACGTTACTCATGCTCAACACATAAACATTCTAATGACTATAACAACTGGTTCTTGGCTTGATACCAATCGTATCGTAGTAAATAACGGTTCACTCTAGCTGGTTAAATGCTTGATGACGAAGTTGAAAAATTGTAAGTAGAATAACTACTTATCGAAGTTTTTTCTTGTTCTCATACATTACCTCTGCGCTATTTGTGAGCTCTTATTTACTTTGATTGGCATCTGCTTTGAAACCAGACAACCATCGAGAAAGTTAATGGAAGCCTCAAGATATAAACGCATCTTGTCGAGGGGAAGTTTGGCGTCCGTCATACTTATGCTCTCAGGATGTAATTCAGCTTTACTTGACCCCAAAGGTGCCATTGGTGTGCAAGAAAAAGAGTTAATTATTACTGCTCTTTTGCTGATGTTGATCGTTGTAATCCCTGTGATTTTAATGACGATTTACTTCGCTTACCGATACCGCGCCTCTAACACTGAAGAAGAGTACGCACCCGAGTGGTCACACTCGACCAAAATCGAAGTGGTGGTATGGACAATTCCAATCATCATCATTGCGATTCTTGCGACGATCACATGGCGTTCTACTCATGAACTAGAGCCATCCAAACCTTTGGAAAGTGATGTTAAACCAATGACCATCGAAGTGGTGTCACTCGATTGGAAATGGTTGTTCATCTATCCAGAAGAAAACATTGCGACGGTGAACTATGTGGCGTTCCCGAAAGACGTGCCAGTGCAGTTCAAACTGACTTCGGACAACATCATGAACGCTTTTTTCATCCCTCGCTTAGGTACACAGATCTACGCGATGCCAGGCATGGTAACCAAGCTCAACCTGATAGCGAACCACGAAGGTGACTACAAGGGTTTTGCATCGAACTACAGCGGCGAAGGCTTTTCGCAAATGAAGTTCACAGCTTCAGCAATGTCTGATCGTGCTGCGTTCCTAAATTGGGTGCAGAAAGTGAAGGCGAGCCCTGATCGTATTGAAGATTGGGAGCAATACAGCTCACTGGCAGCGCCAAGTATCGCAGAGCCAGTCACTTTGTTCTCTAGCGTTCCTCCGTTCTTGTTCACCGACGTTGTGACCCAGCATCCTGGTTCAATGAACTGTTTGCCTGAAAACCAAGGATAATCGTAATGTTTGGAAGATTAACTCTTGATTCAGTTCCATTCCACGAACCTATTATCGTCATCACCCTAGCGGTTGTGGCGCTGGTTGGTTTAGCCGTAGTTTACGCGGTGACCAAAGCCGGAAAGTGGCAATATTTGTGGAATGAATGGTTTACTTCAGTAGACCATAAAAAACTTGGCTTCATGTACATCGCAGTAGCGATGGTGATGCTTGTTCGTGGTTTTGCTGACGCAGTCATGATGCGTAGTCAGCAACTCCTTTCTTCTGCGGGTGAAGCAGGTTACTTACCACCGCATCACTACGATCAAATTTTTACTGCCCACGGCGTGATCATGATCTTTTTTGTAGCGATGCCATTGGTCATTGGTTTGATGAACATCATCGTGCCATTGCAGATTGGTGCACGTGACGTAGCTTTCCCGTATCTGAATAACTTGAGCTTCTGGCTGTTTGTTGTAGGTGTCATCCTAACAAACATGTCTCTCGGCTTAGGTGAATTTGGTCGTACAGGTTGGCTAGCGTATCCGCCGCTTTCAGGTATTGAGGCAAGCCCAGGAGTCGGGGTCGACTATTGGATTTGGGCGCTGCAGATATCAGGTGTTGGTACGACGTTAACAGGCGTGAACTTCTTCGCGACCATTTTGCGTATGCGTACACCGTCTATGCCAATGATGAAGATGCCAGTTTTCACTTGGGCGTCTCTGTGTGCAAACATTTTGATCATCATTTCATTCCCAATCCTAACGGTGACTATCGCTCTGCTAACGCTGGATAGATACCTAGGCATGCACTTCTTTACCAATGATCTTGGCGGCAACGTAATGATGTACGTCAACCTTATTTGGGCTTGGGGTCACCCAGAAGTGTACATCTTGATCTTGCCAATTTTTGGTGTGTTCTCAGAAGTCACCGCAACCTTCTCACGTAAAAAGTTGTTCGGTTACACATCGCTAGTTTGGGCTACCGTAGTTATCACGATTCTTGCCTTTGTCGTTTGGCTACACCACTTCTTTACGATGGGGTCTGGCGCGAACGTAAATGCCTTCTTCGGTATTGCCACGATGATCATTTCTATCCCAACTGGGGTGAAGATCTTCAACTGGTTATTCACCATGTACAAAGGCCGCATCCGCTTTACGACGCCAATGATGTGGACGGTGGGTTTCCTGATCACCTTTACTGTTGGTGGTATGACGGGCGTACTAATGGCTGTTCCGGGCGCAGATTTCGTTCTGCATAACTCAGTATTCCTTATCGCTCACTTCCACAACGTTATCATCGGTGGTGTCGTGTTTGGATGTTTCGCTGCGATCACTTACTGGTTCCCGAAAGCGACCGGTTTCACCATGAATGAAACTTGGGGCAAACGTGCGTTCTATCTTTGGATTATTGGTTTCTTAATGGCGTTCCTGCCGCTTTACGCGCTGGGCTTTATGGGGATGACTCGTCGTTTAAGCCAAGACATCAACCCAGAATACTTCCCACTGTTGTCGATTGCCGCAGCAGGTACGGTTGTGATTGCGCTGGGCGTATTGTCTCAGTTCATCCAAATTTACGTGAGTATCCGTGACCGCGAGCAAAACCGTGATTTAACTGGTGACCCGTGGGGTGGTCGTACTCTTGAGTGGGCAACATCGTCTCCACCGCCGTTCTACAACTTTGCGCACCTACCAAAAGGTGATGTGCTAGATGCCTTCTGGTACCAGAAACAAAGTGGCGAGTTCGATCCAACTAAAGAAGTGGAATACGAACGTATTCATATGCCAAAAAACACGGCAACAGGCATCTACGTGTCGGCTTGGTCGCTCCTATTTGGCTTCGGCATGATTTGGTACATCTGGTGGCTAGCGGCGGCAAGTTTGGTCGGTATTATCGTGACGTGTATTCAGCATAGCTATAACGATGATGTGGATTACTACGTGGAAGTTGAAGAGATCAAAGCAATTGAGGCCGAACGTCGAGCTCAGCTTGAAGAAGCGAAGAAAAACTCAGTGAAAGACAGCGAAAGTAAAGATGATCTGGAGGTGACGTATGCAAACTAATATCGCAGCACATCACGACCATGATCACCACCATGACACGAATGGCAACAAGCTATTTGGCTTCTGGGTTTACCTGATGAGTGACTGTGTATTGTTTGCGACCTTGTTCGCGACGTACGCTGTGCTGTCGAGCAATTCAATTGCAGGCCCAACAGGTAAAGACATTTTCGAACTCCCATTCGTGTTTGTCGAAACCATGCTGCTGCTGTTTAGCAGTATCACATTTGGTTTTGGCATTATCGCGATGAAGCGCAACAACGTTGCTGGTCTCAAACGCTGGATGTTAGTCACGTTCGCGCTTGGTCTTGGCTTTATCTGTATGGAGGTCTATGAGTTCCATCACCTGATTGAAGAAGGCTATGGGCCACAAACAAGTGCATTCCTATCGGCATTCTTTACGTTGGTTGGTACGCACGGCCTGCACGTAACCTTTGGTCTGATTTGGTTAGCGGTAGCGTATCATCAACTGTCGACGAAAGGTCTGAACGACAATATGGCAATGCGCTTTAACTGCTTAAGCCTATTCTGGCACTTTCTAGATATCGTTTGGATTTGTGTCTTTACCATCGTTTACTTACTGGGGGTAATGTAATGGATCAACATGTAGAAACCAGTGCGTCAGATTACGTGAAAGGCTTTATTGCCTCACTGATTCTGACGGTAATTCCGTTCTACTTTGTTTGGACGAAATCATTACCAGATACAACGACCTATGCGATTCTATTTGGATGTGCATTAGTGCAGATATTTGTTCACTTTAAATACTTCTTGCACATGGAAACAAAAACATCCGACGGACGTTGGAACCTTGTATCACTGATGTTTACCGCCATTGTTGTACTTATCCTTATCGCTGGCTCGGTATGGATCATCTACAACATGAACGTCAACATGAAGTTGTAGGTCAAGGTATGCTGAAAAGTTATTTGTCTATCACTAAACCGGGCATTATTTTCGGCAACCTGATTTCTGTTGCGGCGGGGTTCTTCCTCGCCGCAAAAACAGAACCAGCCAGTCTAATGTTGTTCGTTACGACGTTAGTTGGTGTTGGGTTAGTCATCGCTTCAGGTTGTGTGGTGAATAATATTTTCGATCGTGATATCGACCAAAAGATGGCACGTACACGAAATCGTGAAACAGTGAAAGGCAACATCAATATCGATATTGCGTTTGTTTATGCACTTGCTTTATTGCTGGTAGGAACCGCACTGTTATTTATCCGAGTGAATCCACTATCCGCTGTCGTCGTGTTGCTTGGCTACGTGTATTACGTGTTCTTTTACACGATGTGGTACAAACGTAACTCGGTGTATGGAACCTTAGTGGGAAGTATCTCAGGCGCAGTTCCGCCATTGGTGGGTTACTTGGCGGTAACAAACTTCATTAGCTTGGAAGCGATTTTACTCTTTGCCATGTTCTGTCTCTGGCAAATGCCGCACTCGTATGCCATTGCCATGTTCCGCATGCAAGACTACCGAGAAGCCGGGATTCCCGTATTGCCAGTTAAAGAAGGCATTCATAAAGCGCATCGACACATGAAAGCGTATGTCGTGGCTTTTGGGGCAGCATCATTGGGGTTATTTTTACTAGGTGAAGCCGGGTATGAATACTTAGCGGTTGCAGCGGTTGTTTGCTTTATGTGGACGAAAGTAACCTTTCGCAGCATTGATGACAACAACTACATCGCTTGGTCAAAGTCGGTGTTTAAAGTCTCACTGCTAGTGGTGATGGGGATCAGTGGTGTGCTTGGTGTCGAGTTGATTCCTCTAGCTCTGTAACAACCAGACCTAAGCGTTTGCTAAGCGCCAATATCTTTTGCTGCTGAATGCATGAATGGCCTTACCTAGAAGTAAGGTCATTTAGCTTTCTATTGTCCTTTATTTTCACTGTTTTTCCTGTTCCTCCTCTAGCTTCACTATCACGTATTCATATCTAAAAGCAAAAACAACCAGTTTGTAAAACATAGTGGGTCGCGCGTTTCCGCTGACGCGTAATAATGCCAAGAGATAGCGACTATTAAGCTAAAAAGTATAAACAGCGCAATAACTCTATTTACCATATGAGAATTCAATATCGATAGTTTGTAATGTAAACATTTGGGGTAGTGCTAGTTCCGATAGCAGCATACAAACTAACAATGTGAATGTTTGAGTTGAATCACCTGCTAGCGAAATACACAAGTTTTACGACTGAAAGTGGGTGACGAAGCATCTTAGCTCCAGTGAAATGAACACGATTAAGAATCATCCTTTTACATAATCTAAAAACTCACTAAACATTAACCCAGATTAAAGTTTTGTCGTCTCCGAGGCATTAAGGTGCGCCTGTAGTTTGCAGGTCTCAAGGATTCAGAGAAGGAACAGCCATACATCGTGTATCGCTGTTCCTTTTTCGTTCTTGTTTACTTGCGAACAGATAAAACATAAAGACAACTTTAAGAGGACTGGTTTTGAGCATTTTGTTTTCCGAAGCCCGCATTGGCAACATGACCCTAAAGAACCGTTTTGTGAGAAGCGCAACGTGGGAGAACATGGCGACCGAAGATGGTCATATGACGGCAAAGCTTTACGATATTTACGAAACGCTTGCGAAAGGGGAAGTTGGGCTTATTGTTACGGGTTATGCCAATATCGTTGAAGAAGAGAAACCCAACGCAGGTATGATGGGGATCTACAACGACTCTTTTATTGAAGAATACAAAAAGCTAACAGAGCTAGTACATCAACAAGATTCTAAAATCGTGATGCAAATTGCTTACGGTGGCACCAAAACCACCCATAACGTCGGTGAGCGTGTCATCTTCGCTCCGAGTGACGTGCCTGAGCGTGGTACAAATACGCAAGGCAAAGCGATGACAAAGGACGAAATCGACTACATCGTAAAGGCATTCGCATTGGCGAGCAAACGTGCTCAAGACGCTGGTTTTGACGGCGTAGAGATTCATGCGGCGCACACTTATTTAATTAACCAGTTTTTAAGCCCGTACTATAATCGTCGAGAAGACGAATATGGTGGTGACTTAGAAAATCGCATGCGCTTTCTTTTAGAAATTTATTCTGAAACCAGAAAGCTGGTTGGAAGCGAATTTCCCATCCTCGTTAAACTGACGGCAACAGAGTTCTTTGACGGCGGTTTAACGTTCGATGAAACTCGCGTCGTCTGTAAGAAACTTGAAGAAGTAGGCGTTGATGCGATCGTCGTGTCTGGCAATATTCACGGCAAAGCAAACGAACTTGTTGGTCAAACGTTCGATGGTTACACACTACAAGAAGAAGGTTACTTTCACGAATATGGTCACGTGATCAGTCAGGACGTTAGCATACCGGTGATTACTGTCGGCGGGCTGAGCGACATTGATGCGATTGAGAAAATTGCAGAAAACACAGATATCCAATTTTTTGCTGTGTCACGCCCTTTATTGGCTGAGCCGCAGTTGATCAAACGTTGGAAAGAAGGCAATCGCGCACCAGTAGATTGCGAACGTTGCTCAAAGTGTCGTACCAAGCGTGGTAACTTTTGCGTGGTGTATAAGAACCGAAATCGTCGCAAAAAATAAAACGAAGCGACTACACAAATACAAATTAGCCTCCACTCTGAATATGGAGGCTTTTAATTATCCGCATGTTAATCGAACCATTATTTATCTTCTTTTTGATAGTTTAAATAATGCACACAAAGATCGTGAAATGCTTTAGCTTGAGGCGAGATCGTGCGATCGGTTAACGTAAATATACCAATTTGCCTTTCAAGTGGTGGATCGATAAGCGGAATCCAAACCAAGCGTGTTTCATTGGTTGGGAAAGCAAGCTTCGGTAGGGTCGTGACACCAATCCCAAGTTCTAAGACAGAAAATAGCGAAGTAATATTTTCGACCGAATAGAGCGCTTGCTGACTCAGAGCTCTTGCTGGGGTTGGATCTAGAAGTGTACAAGTGCCGTTACGGATAAAGGGTTGTTCCAACAAAGTTTGCCACTCGATTCCTTCTGGATGACTCGCAATAGGGTTGTCCTTTAAACACACCACGCCTATTGGATCGGCTAACAGCGGCGTAAAGTCAATGCCGCCCTCATCGAGGTGAGAGGGGTTACCGAGCGCTAAGTCGACCTCGCCGGAGAGTAGGCGAGCCTCGACGCCAGCGGCATTATCGTCTATCAAGCTTACTTCTACATTTGGATACTGTTCGCAAAAGGCGCCCAACACGCTAGGAATGAGCTTCGCTGCAACAGAAGGAACGCTCGCAATTCGCACTCTCCCTTGCTGTCCGGCAGCGGCTGCTTTGAGATCGTTGTCTAGTGCACTGTAGATATTGAGAAACTGAACCACTTTGGGAAGACAAATTTCACCAAACGGGGTCAATTTGGTTTTGTTTCCGGGTTCAAACAGCGTTTGCCCTAGAATTTTTTCAAGCTCTTTTATCGATGTTGACAGTGCCGCCTGAGAACGATTTGCACGATGTGAAGCGGCTCGAAAGCCTCCTTCCTCGACTACCATCACAAAATGCATTAATTGTTGAAGCTTAATACTCATCCCTAATGCCTCTTAATCCCTTTATTTACGTTATTTTAAATAGAGTGATAAGTTTAATTTATCAAATGTCAAAAATTTACCGTTAGATTTATCGCCTGTCAATGTGCATCATTTAACCATATTGAAACAAAGCTGTTACAAAGGTTGAAAGGCACGTGAATACTCCTACTAAAAAACACCCAGTTAAAACCAGTCTATTTGCTTCTAAAGCGCCGCTTGAATGGGCGATAGTCAACAACGGAACCCTGTATACGGCTCAAATTCCTATTGATGACACAGGCGCGGTTGTGGAAGGCGGTATCGAATCACAAACACGTCAAACCTTTAACAATCTCATTCACACCCTGGAGTGTGCAGGGGAGTCTTTGGACTCGGTGTTGCAGGTCCTGATTTATGTGACCGACAGAGAATACTTAAAGACCGTTAACCAAGTGTACGCGGAATATTTTGAAGCGCCGTACCCAAATCGCGCCGCCATGGTGGTTGCAGGGTTAGCGCGAGAAGAGATGTTGGTGGAGTTTGTTGTCTACGCGTCGGCAAGCCAACCAGAATAAATCCAATAAGAACAATTAGAGATCAGTGAGTGAGTGGCTTGCCATCACAAATCGGAAGAACAAGGAAAGAACCATGACTTTTATTAACAATGTTCAAGCAGAAAAATCCCTCTATATAGCGGGTGAGTGGCAATCGGGCATGGACACCATCGCCAATATTAACCCTTCTGATATCAGCGAAAACATTGGTGATTTTGCACAAGCGAGCGTGTCGCAAGTAGAGCAAGCGATTCAAGCGGCTAAATCAGCGCAGCCAGAGTGGGAAAAAACACCAATCGAGCGCAAACAAGCAGTGTTACAAGCGATTGGTGATGAGCTCATTGCACGATGTGACGAATTGGGCACCTTGCTTTCGCGTGAAGAAGGTAAGCCATTTGCTGAAGGTCGAGGTGAGATTTACCGTTCTGGCCAATTCTTCCAATACTTTGCTGCTGAGGTTCTGCGTCAAATTGGCGATAACGCTGCTTCCGTCCGTCCAGGTGTCTCCGTTGAAGTTACTCGCGAAGCCGTCGGCGTTATCGCCATTATCTCTCCTTGGAACTTCCCAACAGCAACAGCGGCTTGGAAAATCGCGCCAGCACTTGCGTTTGGCAACAGCGTCGTCTGGAAGCCTGCCAACCTCACCCCAGCAAGTGCCGTTGCGCTGACAGAGATTATCCATCGCCAAGGTTTACCTGCTGGCACGTTTAACCTCGTTTTGGGTAGCGGTTCGCAAGTCGGTAATACCCTTATCAATTCGAAGGATGTGAACGGCGTTAGCTTCACTGGTTCTGTGGACACTGGCAGCAAAGTTGCAGCGGCAACAGCACCAAATTTTGTGCGTTGTCAGCTAGAGATGGGTAGCAAAAATGCGCTCGTAGTGGCAGATGATGCAGACATTCAGATTGCTGTCGAAGCAACAATCGCAGGCTCATTCTCGGGTGCAGGTCAAAAGTGCACCGCGTCTTCTCGTCTTGTGGTTATGGACGGAATTCACGACGCGTATGTTGAAGCGCTAATCAAACGCATGAGCGAACTTAAAGTGGGTCACGCACTGGAAGAGGGCGTGTTCATGGGCCCTGTGGTTGATGGTAACCAGCTGAATGCGAACTTTGAGTGGATCGAAAACGCACGCCAAGCAGGCGCGGAGCTGGCTTTCGGTGGTGAGCGTCTGAGCCTAGAGCATGACGGTTACTACATGTCACCAACTCTGTTTTTAAATACACAGAATGGCTGGGAAGTGAACCAAGAAGAAGTCTTTGCGCCAATGGCGAGCGTGATTCGCGTTTCTGATCTGGATGAGGCAATTGCAGTCGCGAACGATACGCGCTTTGGCCTGACAGGCGGCATTATCACGCAAAGCTTGCGCAATAGCGCGATCTTCAAACAGCAAGTCCAAACGGGCTGCGTCATGGTTAACTTGCCAACTGCGGGTACAGATTATCACGTTCCATTTGGTGGTCGTAAAGAATCTAGCTTTGGTCCTCGTGAGCAAGGTCAGTACGCCAAAGAGTTCTACACCGTAGTGAAAACCGCTTATCAGCGTCCTTACTAAGATCGGCAGGGTAACTGATGGTGTCAGTTGCCCGCACGAAAAGGCTAAGAAATTGTTTAAGGAGTGGTTATGTACCAACAACGGATTGTGATTGACGGATTGCAGTACTGCAATTGGGATCGAGAGTATTTCCAAACGCTTAAGGGGAGTGGCATTACCGCCGTTCATGCCACCATCGTCTACCACGAAACTGCGCGCGAAACCTTAACGCGTTTTGCTGAATGGAACTTGCGCTTCGAGCAAAATGCGGACCTCATCATGCCTATTTATTCAATGGCAGATGTAGAAAAAGCCAAAGCAGAAGGCAAAGTCGGCATCTTCTTCGGCGCGCAAAATTGCTCACCTATCGATGATGAAATTGGCCTGATTGAAGTGATGCGCCGTCAAGGTCTGCTGATCATGCAACTGACCTACAACAACCAAAGCTTACTGGCGACAGGTTGTTACGAACAAAACGATTCCGGCGTAACTCGCTTTGGTAAACAAGCGATTGAAGAGATGAACCGAGTCGGGATGATCATTGATATGTCCCACAGCGCGGAGCGTTCGACGTTGGAAGCTATCGAGCTCTCTTCGCGTCCAATTTGTATCAGCCATGCTAACCCGACGTTTGCGCATGACGCACTGCGCAACAAGTCCAACACCGTGATCAAAGCACTGACGGAGCGCGGTGGTTTGATTGGATTCAGTTTATATCCATTCCATTTGCCAAATGGCAGCCAGTGCACGCTGGATGATTTCTGCCAGATGGTAGCGAAAACCGCAGACATGTTTGGCGTCGACCATTTAGGCATCGGTAGTGATCTGTGCTTAAACCAACCGCAACAAGTATTGGAATGGATGCGCAACGGGCGTTGGTCAAAAGCGATGGATTACGGTGAAGGTTCAGCAAGTAACTCAGGATGGCCAGATGCGCTGCCATGGTTCTGCGGCAGCGCAGGGATGGAGAACATCTACAACGGATTAATGGGTCACGGATTCAGTGAATCTGAGGCAGGAAAAATATTGGGTGAAAACTGGTTTAACTTCCTCAAAGAAGGATTAGAACCTATTTCATAGTACACCCAAAATTAGGAACCGCCTGCCTACATAACAACAATACGGCAGGCGTAAAACTCACATTTGTAGCCAGTCTTGGCAGCTGCAAAGAACCTCTGGAGTCAGAGTATGTCTGATTTAACCAATAGCATGAAAGCTTCCACGATGAGCGTGTCATCGGGCAAGTCAAAAGCAATACACAACACATCAACAACAGAAAACACGACGGACAAATTAGGACTGAATAACCCGGCCTTTTGGTATAGCGGTGGTTTCATCGCGTTGTTCGTTGCTATTGCACTTTATGACGGCGAGCTGTTATCTACGATCGTTAACGCTGGCTTTGGCTGGGCAGTTCAGGTATTTGGTCCATACTGGCAGTTATTGCTGCTTCTCACTTTTCTTATTGGTCTTGGCTTGGCTGCAGGGCGAACAGGCAAGGTGATGTTGGGCGGGATTGCAAAACCAGAAATGGATTCTTTCCGCTGGATGGCGATTATTTTCTGTACCTTATTGGCTGGTGGTGGCGTTTTCTGGGCCGCGGCTGAGCCTATCGCACACTATGTTAGCCCACCCCCTTTATACGGCGCGCAAGATAACCCGCAGCAAGGTGCGGTGAATGCGCTGTCGCAATCCTTTATGCACTGGGGCTTTCTAGCTTGGGCGATTGTAGGTAGCTTAACTTCCATCGTGGTGATGCACCTACATTACGACAAAGGTTTACCACTAAAACCCCGTATTTTGCTTTACCCAGTCTTGGGCGAACGAGCACTTAAAGGCCAACTCGGTGCATTGATTGACGCGTGCTGCATTATCGCGGTAGCCGCGGGCACCATCGGGCCCATTGGGTTTTTAGGCTTGCAGGTTAGCTACGCGTTAAATGCGCTGTTTGATATTCCTGATGGCTTTACCACTCAGCTTATCATCATCTTGTTTGCGATTGCGCTTTACACCTTGTCAGCACTCAGTGGATTAAGCCGAGGCATGCAACTGCTTAGTCGTTACAACGTGATTCTGGCCATGGCATTGATGGTTTACATCCTGTTTTTTGGCCCTACGAATTTTATCTTTAACGGATATATTCAAGGTGTAGGGAGCATGCTGGATAACTTTATCCCAATGGCGACCTATCGCGGTGACGAAGGTTGGCTAAGTTGGTGGACAGTATTTTTCTGGGGCTGGTTCCTGGGTTATGGTCCGATGATGGCAATCTTTATTGCGCGTATTTCCCGTGGTCGAACTATTCGCCAAGTTATTTCCACCATCAGTATTGTGGCTCCGTTAACCACCTGTTTTTGGTTCACGATTGTGGGCGGCTCAGGCCTTGCGTTTGAAATTGCTGAACCGGGTAGCGTGAGTGCGGCGTTTGAGGGCTTTAACTTGCCAGGTGCTTTGCTTGCAGTGACTCAGCAACTACCAATGCCAATGCTGACTTCAATTCTATTTCTGATTTTAACCACGATCTTCATCGTCACGACGGGCGACTCAATGACCTACACAATCAGTGTCGTGATCAGTGGTGAAACGGAGCCGAATGCGATCATCCGTACCTTCTGGGGAGTAATGATGGGTGTGACGGCATTGATCCTAATTTCCCTTGGCTCTGGCGGCATCTCTGCTCTGCAATCTTTCATTGTTATTACCGCGGTTCCGGTTTCGTTGATTCTGTTACCGTCACTTTGGAATGCGCCACAAATTGCAATCAAAATGGCGAAAGAGCAAGGGCTATAACCATTATCTAATTCAAACAACGTGGAGCTTGTGCGGGTGTTTTCCTCCTGCATCCGCACAAACCCTAGTATTCTTACAATAACAAATAGGTGGTGAGCAAAATGGATGCACATCGTTCTACTTATACGGAAGCAACTATGCGCGATGCAGCGATTGTCATGGCAGCCGAAAGGCTTGGCGCAATGCACCAAAACCGAATCAGCTTTGTACGCAGTCTGATTCGTAATATGGCAAGCCAAAACTGGCAAGTAACCAAGCATGAGTGGCAGCTTTGTCCTCGTGGTTATGGTCATGTGATTTACAAATTGACCACGCCAGAGCACGTTTATCATTTGGTGGTATTCTGTGATGAAATTGCCGACGACGAGCGTAATGATCGCGTAATTGCTGAAAAGTGGGACGTCACATTTGCACTGGTTCAAGGCGATGTTGATGTTACTTTGTTGGAAAGATTGCGAGAAAATGTACCGCTGCAAGAAGCGGGACGTAATCCAAACAACGTACTTGTTCTTGCTCGCGCAAACAAAAGTGTGCGCGTGTTTGAGCACATTGTTAGCGCGCTTTCTCAAGGCGAGCAGCCTGAGCCGAAAGAGTTAGCGGAAGTGGGTTACATCCTGCGTACCACAGCTGTTTATGGTAACGGAAAGTTTGGTATCGCCGATTTCAAACTGTTAGAGAATAACTCAGATTTCAGCCAGTCTTTTAGTGCGCAAATGTGTGCCGTATATATGTTGCGTGAATTCAGCCTAGATTGGGTGCACTATCTGGCACTTCAACAAGGTGGCGACAAGGCGGTGGCTTTGCATCGTGGCTTGCAGCGCTACCTTGGTGTCGGCAATGCTACTGGCTTAGGCATGGCTCCATACTTGATTAATCACCCGTGCATCGTTGACCAATGGATGACCTCTCGCGAACGTGCGGTAGCGCGAGTCTTTGCGATGCCATGTGAAGCGTCGTTCCATGCTCCTTTGCAAGGATTACTGCAAAAAGCACAGCGTCATTTAGAGCAAGTCATCACCATCAATGAACATCAAGACAGGCTCAATCATCAAGCGATAGCAGACATCAAACAACTGCTATCGAAGCTAACAACGTTAATGGAATTACATCCGAACTGGGCGAGTTTGGTCGAGCATAAGAAAACAATGAGTGTGGAAGCCCAAGAAATCCTCACCTCTTGCTTGATCGAACTCTACCCATCTTTAGTGGATGAATTTGCTAGCCAAATGAATACGGATGAAACGTTATCTATTCCGGGCGGGAAAAAGATCCAAGATTTACTGGAAGTGTTGCAAAGCAAGTACCGCTGGGCGTTTGATGCGGATTACTCACTAGCCGAGAACAACTACTGGTTCTGGTATCGCTCACAAGATAAAGAAGAGCCAAGGCTTGGTGTTCGCGGGGAAGAGGCTGGAGAAGAAAAAGAACTGCCGCTTGATATCGGCAGACAAGTGAATCGCTTGTACCAGGCCTTGCTTGACTGTGATGTAGAAATGTCCGTCGCAGAGTTTCTATTGCAAAAACCGGCTTATCGTTCGATCACACGTCGCGTATGGACGCTAGGCAACCGTGCGATGGGGGATATTCAAATGAATGTGCTGCGTAAAGATGCGTTACCAATGCACTTACTGCGCTGTAAATTGGCGATCTTTGGCGCGACTAAGTTTGATCCGCGCTCGGATCGTTGGGTTCGAGTAACTTTCTTCCAAGGTGCGCCGTTGTTAGATGAAATTCACGACCCTAAACTGGCAGACACATGGATTTTCCCTAGCATGCCGCCACGTGACGAAATTGCGCAAAGTGATAATCAAAAAATCAGTGGAGGATTTGCATTATGATCGTCTCTCACAACGAATTGGTGGCCGCGGTTAATAAGGCATTTCTTGGCATGCGCCGTCACTGTGGTGAGGCGGATGTCATTGCGAACATGGTGGCGGACTTGCAAATGGTTGGCTTACATGGAGTTCGTCATTTTAATAACGCCAGTCTGTTTCTTGGGTTAGATTCAGACTGCGCCGTATCGGTGACCAACAGTACGCCGTCAAACATAGAGGTAGAACTGCACAACGGGAGTGTAGCGTGTCATTTACCCGCTGTGTTGGATTTCGCACTTGAGAAAATGATTAACCGTAAGTCGATTACTATCACGTTGACGCAGTGCCATAACCGTTGGCTAGGTTTTAGTGAGTTGTTGAAGCTCTCTGCAAAAGGCATTGCGTGCCGTGCACAATGGGTCAATGGCTCTAGTCCCAAGCGAACGCTTTATGTGTTAAACCGTGGACGAATCGCGCCAGAAGTCTTTTTCTCGGATCAGTTTGATGGGCATGATACGGATTTGCATAGTATGGTTATCGAGCTCTCCGTGAACGATTTCGATATCGAGAAAAGTGCACAAGGGTATACCATTCACATTGAAGGTGATGAGTTAAGCCGCACGCAACAAGCTTCTTGGCAAAATGGTATCTTTGTCGAAGACCAAGAATGGGAAACACTGAAACAAACCGCAACCGCGTTGCTGGTGGAGAACAGTGAGCGTTCTATGCTCGGTGCTGGCGGTGTGGTTTAAGCGATGAAAGGCGATGATTCCAAGTAGAAGTGATGAAGGCTGCTCTTTAGCGGCCTTTTTTGTGCGCGAAGTTTGGTCACTTCTGAAGTTCAAAGACTATGATTACCGTTATCCGCAAGATGGAGCAACACAGGTAAGAAAAATGGATCTGCAAGAGAATAAAAGAAATGCCATTGCGTTTTACGAAACCGCCTATAGAGGTAACCCAAGAAAGGCCGTTGAAGACTACGTAGGTGATGAGTACATCCAGCACAATCCATTAGTTGGAAATGGCCCCGAGGCTTTTATCGAGTATTTTGAGCGGATGCAAAACGAGTATCCCGATAAAGATATTACGTTTGTGCGAGCCATTGCTGAAGGGAACTTGGTAGCACTACACACTCACCAAACATGGCCTAATGATATTGAATACGTGACGATGGATTTCTTTCGTTTTGATCACAATGGGAAGATCGTTGAACATTGGGACGCTCTGCAAGAGATACCCAAAGAAACATTGAATGGTCACACCATGTATTAACGAGTCGTTGATTAGCCTCCCATGCCGTTTATTCAAACGGTATGGGAGGTTAAATGATTTGTGGCACTCGAAGTATTAATCATCAAAGCGCTTTTTCGATTCTCACCGCGACGTCTTCAGATACCCAGCCTTTCCACAAGTCAGGGTAGGTATTAAAGAAGTAAAACATCGCTTCTTCACCGTCCGCGTAGTTATCTTCCATCCAGGCCAGCATTTCACTCATTTGCTCGTTGGTAAATCCGCGTTTCTGCAAGTACGCGAATGCTTGGGGTTCTTTGTTCGCAAATGCCTCAGTTGTTACTGTGCGAACTGGAGAAGGTGGGTACATTGTTACTTTGGGAGAAGTACAATCAGGCTGGGTGGTACAGTTGCGATACTCTTCCAGATCCGTTCCGCTACCAAAATCCACTTTGACCATATTATACTTGCCCAATACGGGTGTTGGTGACCAGTAGTAACCAAACCAAGGCATTTTGCGATCATAGGCTTTGGCGATGGTACCAGCTAGTGCAGCGCCAGAGCCTGGGTCAACCATCTCAAAGCCGTGCTCACTTAACCCTAATGCATTAAACAAGTGACCGGAGGTGATTTGGCATGTCCAACCAGCAGGGCAGCTATAAAACGCGAACTTGTCATCATCTTCTGGGTGTTCAAATAGTTTGGCGTGCTTGATGACGCCTTCTATCGTCGCGAGTTCTGGATACTGTTTTACCAGATAGGCGGGAACCCAAAACCCTTCTTCACCACCATTGACAAGCGATTCACTAGCGATGCGCAAGCGTTTATCCGCAATTCCTTTATCAAGTGCTTCTTTAATGCCGTTTGTCCATAACTCTGGCGCAACGTCAGGCTGCCCCTTTTCAATCATAGAGGTGCCCGTAGGAACGCTATCACCAGGGATCAATTCCGCATCGCACTGGTAGCCTTCATTTAAGACAAATTGGTCGATGTGCGCCATTAAGCTGGCCGAATTCCAATTCATATCCGCGATGGTTATTTTTCCACATTCATCCGCATTTGCATGAGTTGATAATGCTGAGAGCAGCATAACAGAGAGCATTGAAGGTGTCGTCTTCATGTGACTGAATTTCCTTGTCGTTGTCATTTACTTCAGTATATACATCGGTTTATAAAGATTCAGTGAACAAGGTTTTTTCAGTGACGTTAAGCATAAAAACGGCGATTTATGAAGCGTTTAGTCAGAGTGGTTGAAAGGGAGTTAATACAGCAAGAACACCCCTTCGTAGCCGCCGATCTCAATGTGATAAACATAGTCGCCGATGTTACCGTCTTGATCTACAGGTCGCATAGGTTCTGGAAGTGCGATAGTTATCTTCGGTGAGGAGAAATAATCGATATTCTTGCCAAAGAAATCAGTTCGATACAGAACTTGGCCTTTGGTGAATTCGCGGGCTAACACCATCTCTGTAGGGCCATGCATCACTACCGTATCGTCTGAGTGATACGCAAAGTACGTATGGGTTGGTAACAAATCGATAGCGCCATTAGGCAAGTCAGGATGAGCCACTTTGCTCATAGAAGCATCTCCAATCACCGTGTAATCGGCGGAATAGGGCGTGCTGGTGGACATCATTAGCGGAGTCGCCTGATACCCATCTGGGATTTGATTGGTTGGCATACCTAAATCGATGGCAAGCAAGGCGCTAGGTTGATAAGCAATATTCTTTGGTACGCCTGCCTTCCAGAAGTTGTCACTTGTTGTGTTATTACTTCCATATAAGTAGCCATTGTTCCACTGATTAAAGTAAATGCGCTCAGGGTGATAGTTTAAGTAGAACACCGCTAGTGCAGAGTATTGGTCCTGTTTCCAATTGTTTTCTGTGTTACCAAAGTATTGAACTCGACCATAACGCGTGGTCGCTTGATAAATCACTTTCTGACCCGCTTTGGCGAGTGCAGAGTTATCCCAAAACTTAGCCAAGCCAGCATAGCCACTAAAGCCGGTAGCAGGGAAAAGGTAGTGCTCGCGCAAGTACAAGGAGCCAGCGTTAACCAAGTGGTTTTGCCCATTACGACCGAATAAGTTTGCCGTACCTATGTTGAGGCCAATTAACGCATCTTCATCCAGCGTTGCCAGTTTATTCAAGAACGCCGAGAATTGCGCTTTGTAAGCATCGTCAGCAGCTTGGCTACCCGCCACCAAACCAAGTTCATCCACTGTGCCTCCGGAATATATGTAGAACTGATTTGCACCGAGTAACTTATTCGTATCGTCGTTGTACGCACCATTTAAACCTTGTTTCGCCCATTCAGCTTGGTAAGAGTGGCGCATTGTATTGGCAAAAAAGGGATTGCCGAGATTGGTCAATGCCCAAGAAGAGGTTTGATTCCACATACGACCAAATGGAATAACGCGTGACTCCCAACGAAATCGTGCGGTTGCATTCTTATTCGAACGGTTTTTGTATTCATGCCAAGAAAGATAATTGTCTTGGTTTCGATCTGCAGATTTGTCGAAGCCACGAATTTTACGCCAGCGTTGAATGGTTTGACCTTCAGGTGTCTCCGTTGGTGCTCCTGAGATATTGACGGCAGGGAAGCTATCTTTGAGTTGAATGTTTTCGAGACGTGGGCGGTTTTCTATGTTGTCGTCATGCCAAGTAATTTTCGCAACGTAAAGGCGGCCGCCGTCGCGTAAAAAGGTGGAGCCAAAGTTCTGACCGCCACCATAAGTTTTTCCGCTACCATCATGCGTTGTAGCGCGAACCCAATCCGAAGGGACAGACCAGTTGACCGTTTGGTTTTTAGTCATGTTCTCAGTTTTGTCTTTTTTAATCGCGAAGCGTTTCCATTCAGTTACCTGACCAAACGAGTCGATGGCAGAAGGGTATTCAATCGTGAAGCTGCCGCCTTGAGCAAACTGAGAGAACGTAAAGGCTAAGCGGTCGAACTTCTCTGAGTGATAGACATAGAGGGCTCCACCATTATTCGCCTGACCAAATACATCAGCATCCCATGGCGGTGGTTGATATAGCCAAAAACCGGCGTGGTTAGCGCTGGCGGTATAGCCAACGATCATCGGTTTTCGATTGAGTAGAGTATTCTCACCATGGCTTGAGTCGACTTCAGCTAGGATAGTGTCTTCAGAAAAGTGGAGAAAGAAATCTTCGTAGTCAACTCCATTCAGTTTTGCTTGGTTACGTATATCGTTTTCCAGCCAACCTGAGTTAAGTTCCAGCTTTTGGTTGTACATGTAACCAAGCGCTTTTACACGCTCGTTATCACTCTTATTTTCGTAAGCTCCAAACACGATATCGGCATTATCCAACTCCCATTCAAGTGCAGCGGCAGCAGAGATAGGCTTATCTTGAAGATCAATACCCTGTTCATGCAACCCAGGTAATACGATTGCTGTTCTACTCCAAACGTTGGGTACAGAAAGTAAGCTCAGAGAAGCAAGTGCAATGAGAGAAAAACAATGCGACTTCAACATGGGGTTATCTCACTCATACTTAGATGACTCGAATTAAGGGCCAGAATACAAAGAGAAATTATAGTCCATTCACAAAGTCCTAATCAGGAACCCGCCGATAGAAGGCTTTACCGGAAATCGAGGGGAGCCCGGCAAAAATGAGAAGGTCTGCGTCGGGTGTAGTACGCTCAAAGACTCAAAATTCCGTCTACACAAGCACAAAAGTAACCAGAATTTTAACCTTGTTTCGATTGCCATCATATTGTTGGATTTTCATCAACAATTTCAGTTAAAACCAACTGATTAAACCAGTCATATTCTCTGTTGTATTGATTGCTTATCATACAAAAATTTAACAAAATTAATTTTTATACATTTTTATTGCATAAAAAATCCTTTTGAGTAATATAAATGCTAAGTGACAATTAATGCGGTATGTCAGCATGACTATTCAGGTAAGCGGAATCAATAAATCCTACGGTGAGACACAAGTGCTTCACGATGTCAGCTTTAAGTGTGAAAGCGGCGAAACACTGGTGTTACTTGGTCCAAGTGGTGCAGGGAAGAGCTCTCTACTACGTGTTCTTAACCTTCTTGAAGGTGCGGATAACGGCAAGCTAAACATCGCAAATGATGTTTTTGATTTCTCTACTGAAATCAAAGAGAAACAAGGTTTAGCGCTTCGTCGTAAAGTAGGCATGGTGTTCCAGCAGTACAACCTATGGCCACACATGACAGTGATGGAGAACCTGATTGAGGCTCCGGTAAAAGTCGCTGGCATGGATAAAGAAGAAGCGAAGAAGCAGGCAATGCAAATTCTTGCGACGCTGCATTTGGCAGACAAAGCGGATGCATGGCCGATGCAACTTTCTGGTGGTCAGCAACAACGTGTGGCGATTGCTCGTGCATTGATGATGAAACCGGAAGTCTTGCTTTTTGATGAACCGACCGCTGCGCTTGATCCGGAAATTACTAACCAAGTCGTTAAGATTATTAAAAATTTAAGCGAAACCGGAATTACACAAGTAGTTGTGACGCACGAAGTGGATTTCGCCAAGAAAATCGCTAGTCACGTACTGTATTTAGAAAAAGGACACATCGTTGAGCACGGCACAAATGATTCGTTTTCTAACCCGCAAACCGCCCAGTTTGCTGACTACTTAAATCACTAAATCACTAAATTACGTTTTTAAAGTTCAGTCTATTTAACAGATAAGCTCGGCTGTCATTGCGAGTGTCAGCCCACTAAGTACACACGGAGTATTGCAATGAAAAAGATTCTACTAGCTTCACTAATCGGACTTGTCTCAGCGAACGCAGCAGCACAAGAAGAGATCAAATTTGCGATGGAAGCGACGTACGCCCCATTCGAATACATGGATGAAAACAACCAAATCCAAGGTTTTGATGTGGATCTGGCGAATGCACTATGTAAAGAAATCGAAGCAAAATGCACCTTCCACAACCAATCTTTCGATAGCTTGATCCCAGCATTAAAATTCAAGCGCTACGATGCGGCAATCTCTGCAATGGACATTACTGAGGCGCGTTTGGAGCAAGTGAATTTCACGAATGCATACTATGACAACTCAGCAGCGTTTGTTTCTATCAAAGAAAAAGTGGCTGATCAAAAAGCACTAGAAGGTAAGCGTGTTGGTGTTCAAAACGGTTCAACACACCAAAGCTACCTGATTGAGCAAATGCCGGGCGTAACCGCGGTTCCTTACTCAAGCTACCAAGACGCGTTCATCGATATGAAAAATGGCCGTATTGATTCTGTATTCGGTGACACAGCAGTCGTAGCAGAATGGTTCAAGAAAGAAGACAACCTAGCTTACGTGGGTGAGCACGTCACTAACCCTAAATACTTCGGTAACGGTTTCGGTATCGCAGTAAATAAAGGTAACGACGAGCTAGTGAACAAGCTGAACACAGCACTGCAAACAGTGAAAGCGAACGGCGAATACGACGTAATCTACAACAAGTACTTCGGTAAGTAATATGGCACTAATGGGTTACTCTTTATCGCTTGTTCAAGCTAGTTGGATGACTGTCCAGCTAGCCTTCACAAGCCTTTTAGTCGGTTTGATTCTGGCAGTGGTATTCGCCAGTGGTGAAATGTCTCGCCGCGTTTTCGTTAAATGGCCAATGACGGCGTTTGTGACGATTGTACGTGGTTTGCCAGAAATCCTTGTCGTGTTGTTCATCTATTTTGGTTCGACGCAGGTTCTGTTTTTAATCACCGGCGACTTTATTGAAGTTAGCCCGTTCTTGTCTGGCGTGGTGGCGTTGTCATTGATCTTCGCTTCCTACGCTTCTCAAACTCTACGTGGCGCATTAAAAGCCGTTGGAAGAGGGCAGAGAGAAGCAGCAAGTGCACTCGGCATCAGTCAAGCACACGCTTTCGTTCGCATTGTTTTACCACAAGCAGTAAGACACGCACTACCAGGTTTAACTAACCAATGGTTGGTTCTGCTGAAAGACACCGCGCTTGTATCACTGATTGGCGTAACGGATTTGTTGAAACAAGCGCAGCTAACATCTGCAGCGACGCATGAAGCGTTTACATGGTACGCAACCGCTGCGGCGATTTACTTAGGCATTACTTTGATTACGCAACGTGCCGTAAAACTGATTGATAAGAAATTCTCAATTCAAGGTATGAGCATGGGACAGGAGGCGACCGCATGAACGAACAACACGTTTGGCAAATGCTGGATGGCTTAGGCACTAGCCTTCAATTGACCGCCGCTTCTTTGGTGGTGGGCTGTCTCTTAGCTTTGATGATGACGCTGACTCTGATCTTACGTACTCCGGGTTTGCATTGGTTAAGTCGTGGCATCATCACCTTGTTTACTGGTACACCTTTGTTGGTGCAGATCTTCTTGGTGTATTACGGTCCAGGTCAGTTTGATGTCGTAAGAGAAAGCGTATTCTGGACATGGTTAAGCCAACCTTGGTTCTGTGCGATGCTAGCACTAGCACTCAATACCGCTGCTTACAGCACTCAGTTGTTCAAAGGAGCGTTTAACGCGATTCCTTCCGGTCAATGGCAAGCGTGTCGTGCATTAGGCATGAACAAAACAGCAACACTGAAAGTGCTTCTACCATACGCTATTCGTCGTGCTGTTCCTGCTTACTCGAACGAAGTGATTTTGGTCTTCAAAGGCACGTCACTAGCAAGCACGATTACGATCATGGATCTGATGGGTTACGCGCAGCGCATTAACGCACAAACTTACGATACGTTGACGGTATTTGGTATTGCGGGCGCATTTTATTTAACGGTAAATGGTGTGCTAACTCTTATTTTCCGTCAGGTAGAGAAGAAAGCATTGGCGTTCGAAGCCGCATAAACCTTCAATCAACACTCATCATCTCGTTCCACAGTGCCTTTGCAAATGACTCTCTTGCAGGGGCATTTTTTATATTCGTTATGGCAAATCCCTCAAGTTCCACCAAACTTAATTCAATGCAATTGTATTGGTGGCACCATGGAAAGAAGACACTTTTTAGCGCTGTGGACATTGTTGTTCGCACCCTCTTTAAAAGCGACGACACCAATGCGGCCGACGCCAGCACAAACAGAAGGGCCATTTTATCCAGTAGTGGATATTCCTCTTCGTCAAAACTTGATTCTGCAATCAGAAGGCTTGGTCGGTGAACCTATCGTGTTGCAAGGCAGAGTAGTAGATACATCGGGAAACCCAGTTTCAGGCATCAAAGTAGAAATCTGGCAATGCGATGGGCAGGGGATTTACGATCATCCTAAGCAACCAAATAACGATAAGTTTGATGCGCACTTTGCTGGCTTTGGTGCAGTTTTAACTCAATCGGATGGTCACTACTTGTTTCAGACCTTGTACCCTGTACCTTATGCTTCTCGCCCACCGCACATTCACGTTAAGTTGTTGCGAGATAATCAAGAACTTCTGACCACTCAGTTGTACTTGAAAGGCAATACTGGCGATGAATGGTGGGGAGGCAAAGCCCGTGATTATCTGCAGTTTGAAACTATACGAATCGACGGGCGGTTAACGGGCCAATTTAACTTTGTGATTGGCTAGCTAATCCGGTTAAGCCATTAACTCAACCAATTGCGCCAAGCATTCTTTATCCAGTATCGGATGAGGCTCGACGCCCGTGACCAGTACAATATCTACGGAAGGCAGCGATGGCATATTGCCTAAGATCTTAAGATCCTCGCTAACGCTAATACTGCCCATCGCACCGATAGCCATGCCCGAACGTACAATCGCTCGTTGTGCGGAGGCCGTATTGCAACACGCCAGTAGTTGATAAGGAGTACCACGTTTGGTTAATCCGTCTACTGCTGCCGCATGGTATTTGCAGTCGGTTTGGAATAGGGCGAGAGGGAGAGGTTGGGCGTTCTCAATGTCAAAATCAGGATGAGCAATCCACACGCCTTTGTCGCTTGCTAGCCAGTAACCTTCCTCACTGTCCGGTGCTCTTGTCACAATAGCTGCGTCTAGCTTTCCTTCATCAAGTTTTTCTCTCAAGGTGATGCTTGGCTCACTGAAGACTTGAATTGAACATGTGGGCTCAGATTGCTGTAATACGCGGATGACTTTAGGCAGGATATTGTCGTTGTAATCCTCAGGGCAACCTAAGCGAAGAGGGCGCTTGTTTTCATAGCGCTTCACTTGTTTCAGTGCTTGATTGTGCAAGTTAACCAATAGTTCGGCGTGAGAGCGCAGTGCCAGTCCCGCTTCACTCAATACTAGGTTGCGACCTTCTTTTTCAAACAAACTGACGCTGAGTTCGTCTTCTAGCTTACGCATTTGAGCACTGAACGCGGATTGGGTGCGATTGATCTGCTTGGCTGCACGAGTGAAACTTCCCGTTTCGACAAAAGCCAGAAAGCTGCGTAACGCATCGATATCCATATCTAAAACTCATCCATCGTTTTTGTTGAAGTGTTCCATCAAAACTATCCGTTAGTCCCCTTAAATACAATCAGATATTGTGAATGGGTACTCAAAACACGAACCGCATGGAGGCGTCATGAAACTGTTTATTGCTAATCAAAACTACTCAAGCTGGTCACTTCGCGCATGGCTGATCTTTTCTCAATTCAAACTGGATGTGAAAGTCACCAAGCTCAAATTATTCACAGAAGATTTTTATAAGACCTTGGAAGATATTACACCAACCGCGAAAGTCCCTACCTTAGTGGATGGTGACGCAACAGTGTGGGATTCATTAGCGATTTTGGAATACGTTAACGAGCAATACTTACAAGGCAAAGCATGGCCAAGTAAGTCTGCAGAACGGGCTAAAGCACGCGCCATCGCATCAGAAATGCATTCGGGTTTCTTTAACTTAAGAAGCGAACTCCCAATGAACATCCGCGCACGCAGAAAAGTCGATCTAACGGAGGGGGCACGTAAAGATATTGCTCGCATTGACGCTATTTGGGCAGAGCAAGCCAAACTGTATCCCAACGGTTGGCTATTTGGAGAATGGTCGATAGCGGATGCTATGTATGCACCTGTGGCATTGCGTTTCCAAACTTACGGTATCGAGTTATCCGAAGGTGCCAAAGCTTACCAACAGAAGGTGCTAGCAAGTGAATCTTTACAGCAATGGTTGGAAGAGGCGAGCCAAGAAACGGATATCGTAGAAGAGGACGAGGCAGGGGAAGAAGTATAAGCGCATCTTGCGATCGCCTGTAGCAAGGGAAAGCATGACAAAGCACGCTTTCCTCTTCTAGGATAGTTGTCGTTTCCGGCGCGTTTAAGCTAGGTGTTCAACAATCGCTCTGCCTACGCCGTGTGCGCTCGTTGGGTTTTGACCTGTGATGACACGATCATCCACAATTACAAGCTCTTGCCATGGTTGCACTTTAGAGTAGCGCGCTGCGCCACGTGCAAGAGATTCTTCCAATAGGAATGGGATATCGTTGATGGTGCCGAAGTCGATCTCTTCTTCGCGAGTGAAACCTGTTACTGATTTAGACGCAAGCAGCTTTTCGCCATTGCTAAGCGTGATAGGAAGAAGAGCGCCCGGACCATGACAAACTGCTGCCACAATACCGCCATCTTCATAGTGTTTTGCGGAAATCTTGGCAAAATCTTCGTTGCTCGCTAGGTCTGAAAGAAGACCAAAACCACCCGGATAGAAGATCGCATCGTAGTTGTCACCGTTGATTTGTGACACTGGAATCGTGTTGTTGATGCGGTTCTGGAAATCATCATCCGCCAAAATTTTCTCGTTCACTGCGTCGCCTTCGATGTCGGTTCCGTACAGTGGTGCTTGCCCGCCTTTGATAGAGGCAATGTCGTAATCGAAGCCTGCATCTAGTAGTTCGCTAAGCGCATGAGTGAGCTCTGGCGCGTAAGTTCCGTTTGCTTGGTCAGTTTCACCAAGGGTCGCATGGTTCGTCACAATGATGAGTACTTTCTTCATGATGGTTTCCTTTTTGGCTTACGTATATTTGTTGAACACCTTCATACTAATTGCTAAACAAATAAGTGATAATATGATTAATTGGCAAAACATTATTGCTATATAGCAAAGGTAAGTATGGACAGTTTTGAAGGCATCAATGAGTTTGTTACGGTTGCTGAGAGCTTAGGGTTTTCTGCAGCGGCAAAACAGTTAGGTTGCAGTACCAGTCACGTCAGTCGCCAAGTCACAAGACTAGAAGAGCGATTAGGTGTCGCTTTGTTAGCACGTTCGACAAGAATGGTGAGTCTAACGGAAGCGGGGCAAGCGTATTATCAACAGTGTAAAGAGTTGGTGATTGGGCTTCAGCAAGCCAATGAGCAACTCACCACGCAGCAAACTCAATTGAGTGGTACGTTACGTGTGAGTGCCGCTGGTGCGTTTTCTGAAAACCATGTAGCGCCTGCCTTGATGGCGTTTGCCAAGCAACATCCTAATCTCACGGTAGAAATCAACTTCAACACCAGCATGGTCAACTTTATTGAAGATGGTTTCGATTTTGCCATTCGTTACGGTAGGTTGAGTGATTCAGGCTTGGTTGCGAGAAAGCTGGTGGATCGTCCCATGGCAGCGGCAGCCAGTCAGCGTTATCTCGATGAACATGGTTTGCCAACGCACCCCGAGCAACTCAAGCGTCATAGCTGCATTATTGCCAACAAAGACGTTTGGTTGTTTGAAAAAGATGGCAAGCCTTTAGATGGCGTAAAAGTGCAGGGCAGATGGAAGAGCAATAACGCACACACGGTCTTGCAAGCCTGTGCAGAAGGATTAGGTGTGGCGTACTTACCGAAGAGCAGTTTCAACGATGCTATTTCGTCTGGTCGTTTGGTGCCAATCCTAGAGCCCTATTGGGGAAGTGGCAACAGCAGCTGGATTGTTTATCAGAATCGTCACTTTCTACCACTACGAGCGCGATTGGCTATCGACTTCTTGCTTGATCATTTTGCCGATTGGCAGGAGTAATGAGGCTCTGCCAATCGGTTTGTTTATCCATTTGTTAGATCGTCAACATACTAACGTATCTACATGTTTTGATAGCTCGGTCCACCGCCACCTTCTGGTGCTTTCCACGTGATGTTTTGCGAAGGATCTTTGATGTCACAGGTTTTGCAATGCACGCAGTTGGCGGCATTTATCTGAAACTTCAACTTATTGTCCACTTCCACCACTTCGTAAACCCCAGCGGGGCAATAGCGCTGACTCGGTTCGTCATACATACCTAAATTCACATCAATTGGAATGTGAGGGTAAGTCAGAACAAGGTGACAAGGTTGATTCTCTTCGTGCTGTGTTCCCGACAAAAATACCGACGAAGGCTTATCAAAACTGATTTCACCATCTGGTTTTGGGTATGCAATTGGGTGGCACTCTTGTTTAGGTTTTAACTGCTCATGATCGTGCGAATAGTCCTTGATAGACCAAGGTAACGGCTTCTTAACCAGTGGTTGCCACAGGTTGTGTTCAAAAGTCGAAAGAGCACCGCCAAGTATGCTGCCCAACTTATGAATGTTCGCGCCAAAGTTACGCGTTTCGGCGAGTTCGTCATACAACCATGATGATTCAAACAACGACTGGTAGTCTGGCTCAGAAGCTCCAGTTTGTCGGGCCGTATGTACCGCTTCTGCTGCAATGATTCCGGATTTCATTGCTGTGTGGCTGCCTTTAATTTTTGCGACGTTCAAAGTCCCCGCATCACAACCAATCAATAAACCGCCAGGGAATTGCTGTCTCGGCAGAGAGGAAAGCCCACCTTTCGCAATGGCTCTTGCGCCGTAAGCGATGCGCTGAGCACCTTTCAAATGTGTTTCAATAGCAGGATGGTGCTTAAAGCGTTGAAATTCGTCAAACGGACTCAAGTAAGGATTGCTGTAATTCAAGTCGACAATAAGCCCGACGGCGATTTGGTTGTTCTCCATGTGATAGAGAAAACCGCCGCCTGTGGTATTTGTTTCACTCAAGGGCCAGCCAGCGGAGTGGATAACACTGCCAGATACATCCTTACTGTCAGTGGGTAACTCCCATATCTCTTTTAGGCCAAGCGCGTAGTGCTGTGGTTGCTTTCCTGCGTCTAGGTCGAACCTTTGAATAAGTTCTTTACCCAGATGTCCGCGACAACCTTCAGCAAAAAGGGTGTATTTTGCCCTTAGCTCGATACCTGGTTCAAAGTTAGGTTTGGCCTGGCCGTTCTTATCTAGTCCCATATCGCTCGTGTTAATGCTTGTCACGGCGCCAGTCTGATCATAATTGATGCTTGCAGCGGCAAAGCCCGGAAAAACTTCCACCCCAAGATTTTCTGCTTGGTTAGCGAGCCAACGGCAAAGGTTGGCAAGGCTAATTACGTAATTATTCTCGCCATTTATCATTGGACGCGGTGTAAGGAAGTGGGGAACGCGAATATGGTTTTGTTCAGTAGTAAGATAAAGGAAATCATCTCGTTGAACTGAGGCTGCTAGCGGGGCGTCCATTTCTTTCCAATTGGGGAAAAGCTCATCTAAGGCACTAGTTTCAAAAACAGCGCCAGATAAAATATGTGCGCCCACTTCTGAGCCTTTTTCTACAACGCAAATTGAAAGTGCGTCACCTTCACTGTCTTGGTTGAGTTGAGCTAGCCGACAAGCGGCGCTTAAGCCTGCAGGTCCGGCCCCCACGATCACGACATCAAACTCCATGCATTCTCGTTCCATCTTTATGCTTCCTTTCTATTATCGTCATCTGCGTGACAGGTTTTGGTTTCTATACAGAAAACTATAGCTCAGTTGACGTTAACGTGAAGTGGACTAAGCTCAAGTAATGGATCTGACGTGTTATATGAGGCATGACCATGGAAGACCGACCATTAGCAACACTTGTGCTCGCAGAGCATGACAACCAATCGTTGGCTGTAGGGACGCTGTGTGCAATTAAAGCGGCATTTGAGATTAAGGATGATGATAAATCGCTTCCTGTTTCTGTGTTGCTTATTGGTTATCAGTGCCAATCAGTTTTGGATGAGTTGAATTGTGTTCAAGGTGTTGCAGAAATTATCTGGGTTGATGCGAAGGGATATGAACATGGATTAGCGGAAAATATCGCACCTTTGATCTCACAAGTAGCCAAAAACTACTCACACATTCTTTCTCCTGCCAGTACATTTGGTAAGAATGTGATGCCTCGTGTGGCGGCGTTGCTTAATGTTGGTCAACTTTCTGACGTGATGACAATCGAGTCTATCGATACGGTGATTCGTCCAATTTATGCTGGAAATGCATTGGCGAGAGTCACGTCGAATGATCCCTATAAAGTGATGACCATAAGAAGTACGGCTTTTGATGCCGCAGAGCTATCTGACACGCCAGTTGTCCCTAAGCTTACTCAAGTCGACACGGTGATTATCAATAAACTTAGTGAGTTTGTTTCGCAACAAACGCCAGAAAGTGAGCGACCAGAATTGCCAGCGGCTAGAGTAGTAGTGTCGGGTGGTCGTGCATTCGGGAGTAAAGAGAAGTTTGTTTTAGTAGAACAATTGGCTGACAAGCTAGGTGGAGCGGTAGGGGCGTCACGAGCGGCGGTCGATGCGGGCTATGTGTCTAATGACCATCAAGTTGGGCAAACCGGCAAAATTGTTGCACCGGAGTTATACATTGCCGTCGGAATTTCTGGCGCGATCCAGCATTTGGCGGGAATGAAAGATTCCAAGGTGATTGTTGCAATTAATAGCGATCCTGATGCGCCTATTTTTGACATTGCAGATTATGGATTGGTCGGCGATTTGTTTGTGGTAATGCCTGAGCTGTTAGAGAAGCTGTAGATATAGTCTTGTTCCCTAAAACAAAAGGCTTCCAAATTGGAAGCCTTTATCATTTGATTTTAATAAGTTACTTTTCGCTCGGACGTTGCAGGTGCTCTGCAAGTACTTTCGTAAACCTTGCAGCTTCACCACCAGTACAAGCGCGATGATCAAACGTTACGGATAGCGGCATTGCTTTCACCGAAATTGCCTGACCATTTCTTATCACAACTCGGTCGAGTATTCGGCCCGCGCCTACAATAGCGACTTGTGGCGGTGTGACGACAGGTGTTGCGTAAATACCGGCAATCGCGCCGAAGTTGGAAAGCGTAATCGTCGCGTGCTGCAATTGCTCACGACCGATTTTTCTCTCTCTGATCCCTTCAACGGTTTGATCGAGCCAACGACGAACATCTTGTGGCTCGTATTCATCTGCGTGGCGCAAGACTGGTACGTACAATCCATGACGGCTATCTACTGCAATTCCTACATTGACCGTTGTGTGTACACAGCGTGTCATGGTTTCGGCATCAAACCAAGCGTTTAAAGCAGGCTCTTCTTGACACGCATGAACAATCGCTTGAACAAGGCGGATACTGATATCTTCGTTTGGCAGCCAATCTTCCAACAACGCTTCTTCCGTAATGGTTACGGCGGCAACATGTTCGTGCGACTCGGTCATAGACGATACCATGGTACGTCGAGCGCCTTTCAAAACTTCGGTGCCTGGACGCTGTTTTCCGGCTTCGTCGTAAATATCGGCATCAACGATAAGTCCGTTCGGGCCACTACCTGACACGAGGTTAAGATCTACCCCAAGTTTTTGTGCCAACAAGCGAGCCGAAGGCAGGGCGGTAACGAGGTTACTTTCTGTCGTGTTGTGGTTGCCACCTATCCAGAAATCATCAACGTTTACATGATGCGCTTGGTGAGAAACGCTGCCGACGACGGTTGCGGCGTCAGCAGTGGCTTTTTTCTCTGTCGTTACTTCTCTCCCGGCACCTGTTTCATCAATCTCTAGCAGTAATGCACCAATATTGACGATTTCACCTTCCTCACCATGACGGCTGACCACACGGCCCGAGTAGGGGGCAGGGACGTCGACCGTCGCTTTTGCTGTCTCTACGGTTAAGATCACTTGATCTAATTTAACCATGTCTCCGACATTAACGTGCCATTTTACAATTTCTGATTCAGCGAGGCCTTCGCCGAGATCGGGTAAGTTAAACGTCTTCATTTCCAATCCTCCACGAGTTCGCGCGCCGCGGTCACAATGTCTTCTTCCTGAACCATGAAATAATCTTCGTTACGGTAATAAGGCATAATGGTGTCCATTCCAGTTACTCGTTTAGGTGGGGCTTTAAGTAAGCACATGGCATGTTCAGCGGTTCGAGCTAATAGCTCAGAGCCCACACCACAAGTTTTACTCGCTTCATGAACAACGAGTAAACGTCCAGTTTTTTCTAGTGAGCTGAAAATCGTCGCGGTATCAATTGGCTTAATACTCGCCAAATCAATCACCTCGACTTCAATCCCCTGACTAGACAAGGTTTGCGCGGCCTGAAGTGACTCTACGACGCATGCGCCCCAAGTAACGAGCGTGATATCTCGCCCCTTACGCAAGGTGAAGCAGGTGTCGAGTGGGAGTGCTTCGCCGTTATCAACGACTTCAGATTTAACTGTGCGATATATGCGCTTCGGTTCGAAGAACATGACGGGATCATTGCTTCTAATTGCAGCGAGAAGTAAGCCGTATGCGCGTTGTGGAGAAGAAGGAATCACTACTTTAAATCCAGCAGTGTGAGCAAATAGCGCTTCCACGCTTTCTGAGTGGTGTTCCGGAGCGTGGATACCGCCGCCAAATGGCGCACGAAAAACCGCGGGACAAGTGAGCCGACCGCGAGTTCTGTTACGCATTCGAGCCGCGTGGCACATTAAGTGCTCCATCGCAGGAAAAACGAAACCTTGAAACTGAAATTCGGCGACAGGTCGTAATCCTTGCGTTGCCATACCGACCGCAACCCCGCCGATTAAGGCTTCAGCGAGTGGCGTATCGATGACTCGTTTAAGACCAAACTCTTGCTTGAGTCCAACAGTGGCACGAAATACACCACCATTATCGCCCACGTCTTCACCTAATACGACAACATTGGGGTCTTGTTGCATTTCGTGGTGCAGGGCAAGGTTTACTGCTTCAACCAACGTTAGCTCAGCCATGTCTGCCTCCCTGCATTCTCATTGCCTTGTTGATGAGTTCATCTCTTTGTGCATGAAGCTCTTGAGGTAGCGATTCATACAAATAATCGAAACCGGTTTCTGGTGCTTGTGGCGGTAAGCTCAGATAGCGTTCAACAGCTAACTCTACTTGCTCTTTACAGTAATCTAGCCATTGCTGTTCTTGTTCGTCGCTCCAAGCGCCTTGATTAAGGAGATACGTTTTAAGACGTGCGATAGGTTCGTATTGCCATGCGGTTTGAACATCATCTTCTTTACGATAACGAGTCGCATCATCGGCCGTAGTGTGGTCACTCAGTCGGTAACTCACCGCTTCGATGAGTGTTGCGCCTTTCCCTTTTCTTGCTCTCTCAAGGGCGGTTTTAGTTGCATCATAAACGGCGACGACATCGTTACCATCGACAGTAATACCCGGTATACCTGCACCTTGCGCTTTTGCTGATAAGAAATCGGCGGCACATTGTAGACTACGCGGCACTGAAATTGCCCACTGGTTATTGTTTACGACGAAAACAAGTGGAATATTCCAAGTACCTGCGCAGTTTATTGACTCAAGAAAGTCCCCTTTGGATGTACCACCATCGCCGCACATGACTAGCGCAGCTTCATGGTTACCTTGAATTTTTAGCGCGGAAGCCACCCCGACAGCATGCGTACATTGCGTCGCTATGGGTACACAGTAGGGAAGGTCTCGGCTAGGAACCGGACTGCCTTCAGGAGCAAAATCACTCCCGCGCTCATCGCCACCCCAGTATTGAAGGTTCTTTTCCATGCCAATGCCACGACACCACATCGCAGGCATATCGCGGTAGTAAGGAACAAACACATCATCGGCTTTAAGTGCTCTGCCGACCGCAATGCCTATGGCTTCCGCGCCTAAGTGTGAGGGATAGGTCCCTAGCTTACCGGTGCGTTGCAAGGCAACTGCTTTGTTGTCGTAAGTGCGAGTTAATACCATATCTCGGTAAAACCCGACCAATGTTTCAGTGTCAGCCCAGTTGGGTAGTTGGCCGACTAGGTCCCCACGATGGTCGATAAACCGATGCATGGGTAATGCCTGAACGTTCATCTCAAGCTCCTTTTGACGCTGCGGGTCTTTTGGACTGCAGCTGTTCATACAAAACCAGAGTTTGTATGGGTACTCAAACTCTGATATCAGCGCAAAGGCCATACCTAAGGTTGCGTGTGCTTTCGATAGCGGTAGGCATCTGTTCGTCCCTTAAACTATTTGTCGATAACATCGCTGCGACTATTTCACCGCAAGATACAGAGAAAGGCTTTTCTGTATCTAACCCTCTAACTAAATCGTGGTATAGCCAGATACAATAAGTGTAAACAAATTGTTAAATTATGCTTCATTTTGACTTTCGATCAGTAGTAAAGTTTTGCTTGCACCCTGATTTTGCAGAGTAATATGCTGATATTTTGTTGGTGGTATTTTTAAACTCGAATTTAATTACTGGTTAATGAAACATATTTGCAACAAAATTTGGCTGTAAAATTTGACAAAGTGAGTCATTATTAATGAATCAACTCAAACAGTTGCTATATGATGAATTGCAAATTTTTGTTGTGCTCGAAGCCTCGACCTTATGAGAATGCATAACTTCTTCCCAACTGAGTGGAATCAAGGTAGGGTGACGGCATTACAAATGTATACCCTCGGCAGTCCTTGAGCTTATCCAAAGTAGGTGGTGCTCAAGCGGAAGTGATTATGGAGAAGTTATGTACCACGCTCATGTTTATTTTCCCCTAAGAGAACAAGATAAAGCGCAAGCCTTGAACGAGATCATCCGTCAAGAGCGTCAAGATGTGCTGCGTGTGTTTCCATTAGTTGGAAGGTTAGTTGGCCCACACAAAATGCCGATGTTTGAAATTCACCTAGAATCATTGAGTGAAGAGTTCTTGGCGTGGCTTGATACGATTCGAGGCGATTTTTCTGTGCTTATTCACCCAGTAAGCGAAGAAGAGTTGCTCGATCACACAGAACGCGCGATTTGGTTGGGCAGAGAGATTGGTGTATTTGAAGAAAAGTTAGAGAAATAGTTGCTCCTCCCGCCCATGCATGGCCGCTTTGAATCCTTCTCTTCTCATTGCGGTCGCAGCTTCTGCTTAACGCCTCATCTTCATTGATGGGTGCGGAATCCCTATCTTACGCTTTGTTGTAGCTATTTTTATGCTAAACCTAAAAGTAGGCTTTCGAACTTCACGCACAAAGCGTGAAAATATCGCTGTTTAGCATGCCATTAAATGAATTTTGGTGGTAATAAAACAATAAGTCTTTGATAAATCAAATAGGTATAGCAGGGAAGTGCAGTTTACGACCCCAACGCCATTGGCAGTGGCGCCGATAATTGCTGAGGGGGAAGGGTATGTTTTCAATACTCTTGGTTATACTTGCACTCTATATATTTTGGCTGTTGTTTCGCAACGGGCCTGAGTTTGCCGGGCGTACCGCCCAAAAAAAACGTGACTGGGTAGGGCCTACCGCCAACAAAGAAGAATGGCGAGGATTTTGTAGGGATGTATTTCAGCCGTTCAGTTCTCAAACGACTTTCTACGCTATTGCTTATTTTGCCAATTACGTAGCAGCAGCGAACGCAATATCTTGGTCAACGATATACGAAGGCGATTATCCGGTCATCATAAGCCGATTTGGTAGCTACTTCATTTTAAGCACGCATGATGCACTGGTCGTAGCTGGGTTTATTGCGCTTGCTTTCTTTATCATTAATTGGCAACTTGCCATGCGCTGCTCCGGTATTCTTAGCCAGTATCTAGTGCGGATTCTTATTATTAATCAAAAGCGCTTTGTCGCGATTAGCTTGGTGTTTTGCAGCTACTTTTCGTACCTACTGACGCTTGGTATATTCTGGCTGTTCCATGATGGGTATTCAATCTGGCATGGATTAATGCTTAGCCCTGTGTTCCTGCTGTTAGCTTTATTGGTAGCGGTTGTTGTGCCATCTGCAAAAAGAGAAAATAGTGTACCTTAGATAGGTTTTCCACGTTAAATTACATTCGATTTTAGGATAGTAATTCTTATGCCATTAAGTTAGCATTGCCAGTTTTTTTAACGGTCAAAAGGCCACTAATCAGTGGGACAGTGGGAGAAACAATGTTTATCGGCTTTGACTATGGTACTGCAAACTGTTCAGTGGCTAAAATGGAACCGGGTGAGCCAGTACTGCTTAATCTAGAAGGAAACAGCCCTTTTATTCCTTCCACCCTTGCTGCACCGAGTCGTGAATCGGTATCCGAGCATTTATTTCGCCATCGAGATATTAAACCATTAGATCAAGTTGGTGAGCAGGTTTTACGCCGGGCAATCAATTTAAACCGAGAAGAAAGTATTGACTTAGAATCCGACGACATTGCGTTTGGTCAGGATGCACTTAACCTCTATTTGGAAGATCCTCGCGATATCTATTATGTGAAATCGCCGAAGTCTTTTCTTGGTGCATCTGGCTTGCGTGATGTGCAATTGGCTTTTTTCGAAGACCTTGTCTGCGCGATGATGGACAATATTAAGTCGGAAGCCGAAAGCGATGCGCAGCAAAGTATTACCGATGCTGTGATCGGCAGACCAATTAACTTTCATGGGCGTGGCGGTGAAACGGCTAACATTCAGGCTGAACGCATTTTGTTGCGGGCAGCGAAACGTGCGGGCTTCCAAAATGTGGAGTTTCAGTTTGAGCCTGTCGCGGCGGGCCTAGAGTATGAAGCGACACTCAGCGAAGATAAAATCATTCTAGTAGTCGATATTGGCGGTGGTACAACGGACTGTTCGTTGATCCAAATGGGACCGTCTTGGCGCGGCAAAGCAGATAGGACCGCAAGCTTGTTAGCTCACAGTGGCCAGCGTGTCGGCGGGAATGATCTTGATATCGCGTTAGCATTTAAGCAGCTCATGTTCCCTTTTGGCATGGGAAGTAAAATGGAGTCAGGTATTGTGATGCCGACTACCCAATTCTGGAACCCGATAGCAATCAATAATGTAGAAGCGCAGAGTGACTTCTATTCGCGAGAGAACCTATCAGCGTTAAAGTTGCTTCAAAAGCAGGCTCAAGAGCCAGAAAAACTTGCTCGTTTGCTAGAGGTGTATCATGAGTCTTTAGGCTACAACATTGTTCGCCGTGCCGAAGAGGCAAAAGTGGCACTTTCAGAACAAGCTTCTTACCGAACTGGCATCAACTTACTATCAGAAACGATTGAAGTTGATGTACAACGTGACGAAATGATCGAAGCGATCCAGTCGCCAAAGAATAAAATGACGGCGTTGGTGACAGAAGCGGTAGAGCAAGCTGGAGTTAACCCCGATGCTATCTTTATGACTGGAGGTTCGGCACGCTCGCCAATCTTGCGCGATGCGGTTCAAACCGTACTGCCAAGTATTCCGGTTGTCAGTGGAAACTATTTTGGCTCAGTAACTGCGGGCTTAGCTCGTTGGGCTGAGGTTTGTTTCTAGTAGAAAGAAATCCGATTAACCGTGGGTCTTTGTTGCCAAACTTATGATTTCATTTAGGCTTGCCAAGTGATGGTTGGATAACTTTGTCGAGAGGTTGAGTTTTAAGCGGGTAGGGAACCTTTTTAGGATCTTAAGTCTTTCAAGGTCATTCTGAATAGCGAGGAACGAGCGTGATTTAGAATCTCTTGCCCGAGCACGCTGTTATGATATATGACGCCGTTTCGCCAAGCGTTATTTATCACCATTATTCTGAAGAGTCGAGTTAGGACCTATTGGATAATGATTTTGACTAAGCTGAGATAAAAATGCCCGCTAAATCAGCGGGCACTTTTGTTTACGTCATTAATGGTGCATGTGTTTTTCCATGTGACCTTGTTTTTCAACCGCCATTTCTACTTCCACTTTACCCGCGTTTTTGAATGTTAACGTCATAGGGAAGCGGTCGCCTTCTTTAAGAGTTTGTGTTGGGTTAAAAATCATTAAATGGAAGCTGCCTGGCTTAAACAACACTGAGTCATTGGCTGGAACGCGCACTTCGTCAATCTTAATCATTTTCATCACACCATCTTCTTTCTTATGCGTGTGAATTTCGACATGCCCTGCGATTGGGCTTTCTGCTGCGATCAATGCATCTTCACTGTCACCGTGGTTGGTTAATTGAAAAAAACCACCGATAACAGGTGCGTTTGGTGGCGCTTCGCGGCTCCATGGATGGTCGATATGAATTTTTCCTGCTTCATAATCGTGCGCTAAACTCAGTGGGCTAGCGATGACAGCAATAAGCGCGATAGCGGCGGTTTTTAATGATTTAAGCATGTGTTTTTCCTTTTGAATTAATAGCTTCTCTGAATGGACAACAAACAGAGTCATCGTTATTTTTGAATAAAGTTGTCAATGATTAGATGCCTGTTAGGCAGGAAAAACACTCGGCGGAGAGTGCTTAGGCGCGATGTGTTTGTAAACGAGCTTATCGCATTTTGAAAAGTGATAAGTCGTCAGTGCATACTTTACTCGGCGCAGCCAATGGATGGTTGTCAGGTAAAGCCCAATCGCAACCAAAAGAAAGAATTGAACAGCTTGAAGAAGCGGGCATTCAAACTGAAAGCCGTCGTGTAAGTTAAGATCTTGGATGAGCTTAGAAGAAGATTGAGCGTTAGCCTCAATCAACGTATTGATATCTACCCATTTGAAACCATCTGCGGTACACAGTAAAACCTTTTCACTTTGGACTTTGTTGAGCCACGTTGTGCTGTGAACTTGTGTAGGGTTAAGAGCGGCTGTGGACGCTAAATACAACTGAAACAACACCGCGATAATAACCGCAATAGCGTGCAAGCGATGGTGTTTGTGCTGTATTAGAGTGTTTTCCATACAATTGAGTGCTTATCTTCTTCGGCGCGGGATACTAACAAATTAACCAAACAATGTAATTATCAGTTTACTAAAAGGTGATGCAAGTGTGCATTATTTGTTTTATTGCCTATTTTTAACGCTTTAATGTCTTGATTCGGCTGACATTCACAACCTCCAATTCAACTTGTCAGTCTTGCCTAGTCGCTTTTGAAGATACCGAATTAATCTCTCTTATATGCCACTGAAGCTTCGGTTAGTGGGTGTCGTGGTGGTGTTTTTACGTGCTAGATTTGGCTGATATCGATTCAAAATGCACACCGAATCTTCACTTGTTTTCCATTAACGGAATTATGACAGTAATTTAATAAAGGATACGGTATTCTGCGCTCCTTTGTACATGCCAGAAACGTCCGTCCTACTTAGTCGGAGGGGCTATTAATCTTAAGAAATTTCTCAAATGAAATACGAACAACAGATTGGATATCGATACCCTAAAGGTCGATTTGCCATGGTGAGTGTATATGCATTCACCGGTGCTGCGATTTTAGCATCGACTATTTTTTCTCTATTGCTGTTTTTGTCGATCGACGAAAACCCGATGATGCAAACCTTATTTGGTGGTTTAGCGATCATTTTTGAAGCGGGTAAATTTTACGCTTGGTATGAATACGGTGAGCGCCGAGCCCATCGCAACTACACAGGAGCTGCAACCGCTCTCGTGTTTTATTTAGTTTTAGCTGCGATTTCCATTGGCGGTAGTATTGGTGGGATTAATAGTGCAACCAATAGTGCACAAAGTCATATTTCGGTAGAGCAGGCGAAAGTGGAAGCGTTTAATCGTCAGATTGCGGCAATCGATAAGCAGATTGAGCTCAACAATATGGCAGCGCAGAAATACATCGAGATGGAGCGTATCGCGACTGGTGTAACTCGCATTCAGGATCAAAACAAAACCTTACGTGAAGAGCAGCAACGCTTGGCTATGGAGCGTGATAGTTTACCGCCGGTCACGCAAGGCTCAGTGATTGGTTTGATTGATAGCCTAGCCAACGCATTTGGTACCACCTCTCAGCAAGCTCAGCTTGGCTTGGTTATATTTCTTTCGATTCTGTTGGACTTCTTTGCTGCATTTTTTGTTGGCTTGATTGGTGAAGAGCAACGGTTCCGATATTTCTATCGCAGAAATGAGGGCATGATATTGAAAACAGTTCGCGATATAGACCCAGCGCCTGCGGGTTATCTTCCTCATATAAAAGAGGAAGAAGAGCAAGAAATACCAGTAGCGCCGGAGCCAGAAGAACCAAAGGAACCGAAAACCTTGTTAGAGCAAGTTAGCGATGCACTTAAAACGCATCAAATTACGTGCACCAAAAAAGCCGTTGCTAAACAGTTTAGGCTGTCTGCGGAAGAGGTAGACAAGGTATTTGAAGAATTGGCAGAGCTCGGTTTAGTGGGGAAAAAAGCCAACCACCATTATCATTGGATAGGTGAAGCAGAGACCGCATAATTGGTTATCTATTAGAGTTCGGAAAGAGCGTCAATCGGCGCTCTTTTTTTTGGGGGGGGAAATTTTCGCTATTAAAGTTAACTACAAGAAAGCGTATCAATCTTTATTGAGCTTTTTGGTTACGTCTTTCACCGTTTTCTTCTCTTTTTCCGGTGTCATTGCATCAATAGCTTTATCCGCCATCCCTTCATCTGGCAATTTGTCTTTTCCTGCATCAACTGCGGTATCTTTCAGTGCCTCTTTAGGCGTACAGCGACCACCAACACCAACCACGGCTTTTGTCGCAGCGGCTTTAGCTGCCTTTTCTGCATCGCAGTCAGGATCCATAACGCTAGCTAAGCTCGTGGCTGAACCAAAAAACAAGATTAACAAAATGAGGTTGCGTTTTTTCATAGTCGTCACCAATGTTGTGAAACATAGGTAAAGTGTAACGGAGAGAAAAGGCTTTGGCTGAGAATTTGTTGGTTTGAGCTTGGGAAGCAAAGTAAGGTAAAAAGAAAAAGTGCCATCGAAGTGACACTTTTTCTTAAGCGTAGAAGGGATTAGTTGTCGTAAACGTCTAACTCCACTTCACGGGCAATATTTTGGTCGTTAATGATCACACCTTCGACTTCGACACGAGCACCATTTAGGTTAAGTTCTTCGATGCCTTGGAAGCGTGTTTGTGCATCAATCACAACGGTCGTGTTGTTTAGCAATTGATCTGCGTCGTTTTCGCAACGCTCGATTTCAAATGTTCTTGCTTCAGCATCGTAGTTTGATACGTATCCTTCACATTCAAATTCTTTACCTTGCCATTGGTTGTTATCGTCAAAGTCTGGTTGCTCAAACTCAATAACGGTAGCGATGCGTTTGCCATTTTTCATGACAGACGTTACTTCCACTTCTTGGCCTTGTTTTAGGTTCGCTTTGCTGCCGTCTTCAAATCGTGTTGCGTTATCGATGAAGAATGCTCCTCGGTAGTTTAGAGAGAACTCACTATAATCCTTGGCAACCCAAGTCACGATACCTTCCACATCGCTGTCATTTTTTAGATCGTCGTAGTCTTCAACTTGTACCTCATGTGCCATGAAGATACCGTTTTGCATTTCACCTTCTACTTCCACCCATTGGCCGATGCTAAGTTGGCTAATGTTGTCGTAAGATACGGTTATATTTGTACCAAGCTCAAACGTGCCAGCATTTTCATCGATACTGGTAATACGGCCTTCCAGTTCGTAGTCGTTATCAAGTACTGGGTAATCGTTATCTACGTCGAGTTCGACCACAGACAACACTCGATAACCCGCATCCGCAGTCGGCAAGGATGACACCATCACCCAGTCGTTGATCTCTATATCATCACTTAAACCGTCAAACTGCAGATCTACGCCGTTTACCGTAAATGTTTTCTTCACATGATCAATCGCTGTGACACGTCCTGTAATGGTTGGTTCAAGTGTGACTCGGACGCCATTGTTCGAAGCTTGCCGAATATCTGACCCCACGCGAACCACCATTTTTGGTTTTACATCGGCCAATTGCACTTGTGTGTCGTCATAAACCACCTCAGACACACGATACGTATGTCCATTGACGGTTAACGTGCTTTCTTCAGCGTTGACCGCTTCAACAGAGCCAATCGCTACACTTGGTTTCACTGCTGGTTGAGTTGGTGTGCTATCGCTATTGCTGCCACCACCTGAACCACCACAACCAGACAATGCCAAACCTACTACAGAAATAAGAGCGAGTTTTTTCATTGTATTAACCTCAATTTACGAGCGAGTTTAGGAAATTGCCTGTATCTTATTGGGCATATCGTGAAGAGATCGTGAAGAAATGTGATTTTATGAAAATTTTAATTGTAGATGACAACCATAACGTCTCGGAGACGATTGCAGACTATCTTGAGCTCGAAGGCATGATAATCGATTGTGCGTTTCATGGAGAGGCTGCGATTAAGTTAATCGAGGAAAATCATTACGATGTAATCATCATGGATATCATGATGCCGAAGCTCGATGGCATCAGTACGGTACAGAAGCTTCGACAAGATAAGTTATGTGGAACGCCAATTCTCTTCCTAACGGCAAAAGATACGCTAGATGACAAAATCGCGGCTTTTAAAGCGGGGGGAGATGACTATTTAATGAAGCCATTTGCGATGGAAGAGCTCAGTTTGCGTGCTCATGCTTTGGCTAATCGTGGTCCAAGACAAGATATCGGAACGCTCAAATTTGCAGATATTTGTTTAGATGCGCGTACAGGAAAAGTAACGAGAAAAGACAAAGAAATTAAGCTGAGTCGAATTCAAACTAAAATTTTAAAATTGCTCCTCCAACGTGCTCCAGCAGCGGTCTCGCGCACAGAAGTGATCGATAGTGTATGGGGAGACGAACCACCCGGAAGTGATGCACTTCGTAGCCATATTTACGGTTTAAGAACCGCGCTAGACAAAGGTTTTGAAGAATCACGATTAGAGACTATTCATGGACAAGGTTACCGACTTAAAGCATAACGAATATCCAAGCATTTATCGCAAGATCCGTTGGGGTTTTGGGGTCATGACGTTTGTGATGTTTACTCTTTTTTGGTCGCTGATTTATGTGGCAGAAAACAAACTGGAAGTGCTGAGTTTACATCACTGGCTAGATACTGAAGCTGCGCTTTATAGTGAGAATTTCGAGAAACAGGGCTGGGATGCGCCATTGCCAAACGTATTGGAATTCAACTCATATTGGAGTGAAGCACCGACACCCGATTGGTTGCTCTCTTTTACTTCACCTGGTTTTTACGAATACCTGCTTGGTGAAGAAGACAAACACTTTGTTGTATTGAACCATCCCTCAGGGAAGGGGCTTATGTACATTGTGTTTCAAGATGACTCAGATGATTACTTGGACGAATACGAAAGCTCGCTGCATCAGTTTACGCTGCTGCTCGGTGGTTTGTTTTCATTTGTCATGGTTGGGTATGGCATTTACATGGTTCGAATATTGTCTCGGCCATTAGCGCAAATTGAAGACAAAATTAGCCAAATGTCACCGGATCAACCCGCTTTCCAAGTTGAAACTAAGTTCAGCGAAACACGCCAGATAGAGCAGACTTTGCTGGACAATAAGAACGATATCGCGGGCTATTTCAAACGAGAGCAAGAATTTAGCCGTTTTGCATCGCATGAGTTGAGAACGCCAATCATGGTGATTAAAGGCTCAACAGACATTCTGACGCGTATTCCTGATCAACCTCGAGTTGCGCAAAAAGCCATCACGAGGATGCAGTCAGCTTGTGACGAAATGCGTGTACTGACAGAAGCGTTTCTCTTACTTGGTAAAGAGAAAATAGAGCCTCAGCATTACGGAGAGCATCAGCTTCTCACTTGTTTACAAAAACAGTTGGAAGAGCTAGCTCCTTTATTTGCCAAGCAAGATTCGAATTACGCTTTGCACGAACAACATAGTGGTGTAGTGAAGGCACCAGAGAGTTTTGTGACCATTGTTATCAACAATCTGATTAAAAACGCCTTTAGCTATAGTGTGGGAGATATTGAAATTGAGTTGAAAGGTCATGCGCTTAAGATCCTAAACCGTCACGATGGCAACGAGACGTACAATGCTGGTTATGGTTGTGGGCTTGTTATCGTACAACGAATATGTGAACGGATGGGGTGGGCGTTAGTACTGGACGATGATGGTGTTCGATTTAGTGCAAAAGTGGAGTTCTGCTCTTAGCTTTGCGCGTATTGATTCAAGTGAGAATTAACGCTCTGGATTTTTCTTGTCGTACGCATCTAACCCGCAGTCAAACAAGAAAAAACTGGAATTTGAATTAGACTGAAGTTAGTGAAGCGGAAACTCGAGGAACCGTTATGCTCTCTTATCTGGTCAGCCGAAGTATTGAAATTAATAAGAATCAAAGTGAAATTATTGGCTATCTCAAGAACTTCAATAACTGGCCCAGCTGGTCACCATGGATCATTCTTGAACCAAGCTGCGAGCTGACATTCAGTGATAATCAGGGCCACGTTGGAGCTGGTTATCAATGGAATGGTCAGCGTATTGGGACTGGCGCGATTGTACTGGAAAGTACTCAAGAGCATCGATTAGATATGGAGCTGCATTTCTTTCGCCCAATCAAGAGCCATGGAAAGGTGACTCTAATCGTGACACCGTCACAAAATGGCTGTTTAGTCGAATGGCAAATGCAATCTCGCGTCCCTTGGTATCTGTTCTTTCTGAAAAGTATGTTTAAGTCGATGATAGAGATGGATTATCAACGTGGGTTACGCATGCTTAAAAGTAAGCTTGAAACCGGACGAGTGCATTCAGACTTAGCCGAAATTGGTAACCGAACGTTGCCTCAAATTCATTACATTGGGATCAAGGGTGTGGCTAGCTTGCAGGAATTAGGTTCGGTAATTGAGAAGCATGTTCAGCAACTAGAACAGTTAATTAGTGACGAAACCCTATCCGTGAATGGTGAATTGTTTTGTTATTACCAGTCGATGGATATGCAGAAAGGTACATTCGAGTTTATCACTTGCTTTCCTCTTCATAACCCAGTACCAGCGCCTCAAGGGGCGGTTACTGGTACCATTCCTGAGAGTGAAACATTTGTCGTTGAACACCGAGGTGAATATCAGTTTTTGGGAAATGCATGGGCTTTAGCGATGAACTTGGTTCGTCAGAGTGGTATGAAAGTCAAAACCAGTCCTTTAGGAATCGAACGCTACCTGAATAGTCCGAAGGAAACCACGGAAGAAGAGCTAAGAACGGAAATTATTTTGTTTAAGAAATGACAGGCGCAGGCGAGTAGGGTGTTTAGGTATCATACTAGTTATGCGAAATGTTACTAAAGAATAATAGCGTATCTGTTCCTACCCATAAAAATGCCTCAGCAATCGCTGAGGCATGGTTTTACAGGCCAACTTCTCTTGTTAGAGAATTATTGTGCACGGTATTTACCGCTGTTTAGTTCAATTTTAGACGCTTTTACCCGGCTGTCTGCATTTAGGTAGTCGCTAATACTTAGCAGATCTTGATCTTGAGATGCTTTTAACACCGCTGATTCCCCCTCTGCGAAGATAACTTCTAATTTTAACTCGTTGGCGACTGCTTTCGCTTCGTTAGGATTGTTTACGGTGATATAAACCAGTCCTGTGGCTTTGGATACATTACTAAACGCATTCTTAAACACCTCATCACCCGCTTGAAGTTTTACGTCTTCAGATAGGGTTCTAACAGTGCCAGTTTGCACTTTTCGATAATCTTGGCCATTAATCTCAACCGCTTCTGATGGCACAAACAGTTCTGGTGCAGGTTGTTGAGAGAGCTGTTGCTCTGCGTATACACTCGACGTCATGATAACGAGAGCCAGCATAGAAAATGATTTGTATTTCATGTTATTGACTCCTTAGTGTCCAAATATGCGCATCGACCAGTTCTTAATAACACCGGGTTGAGCGTTGTTTGCCATCGGAACGTCATAGATGGTGGAAGAGTTGAAATATGCAATGTAAGAATAGGCTTCATCGCCGTTCGTATCTATTGCTCGCAACGTCCATTCGCCTTTTGCATCTTCGCCATAAAATTGGTTAGACAACATTAATTGATCTTTGTAGCCAGTAATCGTTGGATCAAGAGATTGACCAACAAGACCATTGCGCGGTGTTTGCAAAACAGAACGAGTCCCTGATGGCGAAATGAGCTCGATAGCTAAGTCGGGCAGACGAGCGTGGTCCAATGTCAATGTCACTTGAACGGATTCTACTGTCAGCTCATCGGCAATGGCGATACTTGAAGAACCACCAACTAGACTTGCATCGGGTACACTTACTTCTGTAGCGTTATTAACCCATGGCGTAATGACCTGAGCTGGTAAAACACGATTCGTCATGCGAGCACGTTGCATCGCGTCATCTAAATCTACAGCGCCGAAGCCATAAAAAGTATGGAAATCTACGCCTGCTGCGTTTTTTTGCCAAGGGGCAATGGCCTCGTAGCTAACCTGTTCACCTTTATGGTTAGTAAATTCAAGCTGTACGCCTGGATGCGCTTTATCCGTTACTTTTGCTGTCTCCGCTAGTAAAGCACGTACATCACGAGCAGAAAGTGCGTGGTTGGTTGACATGATTGCCGCGATGGCACCCGATGTGTTTGGCGCAGCCGATGAGGTTCCGTTCATCGTACTGGTATAGTTACAGTTCGGATCGAGCTCCGTTCCGCCGTGTAACCCATTAATGCCAAGGCCTTCACTGGTATTTTGCCCTTCTTCACAACCCATTAAATCAGTGGTGACCATAGCAGGGAAATCTTGCCCATATTCACCTGCTGGTGCTGCAACCCACACGTTCGAACCCACCGATGAGTAACTCGCTCTCGTACCATCCGCTCGCAGTGCACTAGTGACTAAATTGAAGTAATTGGCGTTATCATAAGACTGAGCAGAGTTGTGCATCGGTAAGCCTTGATTGTCTCCACCAGCAAAGAAGTTACTTGGCAATACGAAGAATCGCCCTGCATTGAAATAACGGTAACCATTACCTGCTGACTTTACAAATACAGCACCTCGACCCCAGGCGTTACTCTCGCTGACGTTTTTCATCACGTCCATTTCAAGTTTTAGTTGAGGGTCGCTCTCATCAAAAGTAATCGGGTTTATAGGGCTGAAACCGTAACTTTGGTTAAATACGCGAACATCACGTGTTGCTGGGTCCATGCCATGGGAGATTAACCAACCTTCTAATGTCTGGTTGGCTAACCAGTTAAAACCAATGAGGGAAGAGTGAGAAGCGACACCGCGTCCGCCTTCACCGTTGTTGCCGACGGCGCTAATCAAACCGGCTACAGCAGTGCCATGACCATTAGTATCAACCGGATAACTTGGTGGGAATGAAGAGTCTTCGACGAAGTTTCTGCTACCTGTAACTATATTACCTGCAAGGTCGGGGTGATCGATCTGCACTCCAGAATCAATGACGGCAACTTTCACACCAACACCTGCAATCCCCATTGCCTGAGTGAGCTTAGTGTTTAAGTCGTTCCCAGCAACAGCAGGATTAGCCGCAAACGCAGTTTGCCCCGTGTTGTCTAAGTGCCATTGTTCAGAATAGAGTGGATCAAACGCCGAGACGGCAGGTGCAATGCCTACTGCCAACATAGCTGCAAATAGGCGATTAATGCGTATTTCCATTTTTGACCTCATGTCTTTGTTTGGAATTTTTTAGTTCCTGTTTCATATTCCGCTAACAGGAACAAACAAAGCTAACGACAAAGAATAAGGACGAAAACCATTTACAACTTGTTTACATTAAAAGTTCGATGGACAACATAAGTCTTTGTTAATTTACTGAAACCATGAGGTTTTTATATGTCGCATCGAACATGCATGAAAAATGAAAAATGAAAAATGAAAAATGAAAAATGAAAAATGAAAAATGAAAAGCAGAAAATACGAGTGTACCGTCTGCTTCAAGATGGTGGGTTATTTAGTTGAAGCGGGTTGAATAGTTGCGATTGGTTTCTTGGGTTCGGCTTTTTCCTTAGGCAGCACGTTATCAATCCACTTTTTAATGTACAACTTATCGAATTCTTTATCACACCACTTTTTGTTTAATCCACGTCGATTGAACTCAGCACCAATCGCCACTTTGGTTTGGTTAGTTGCACGGTTGTAGTAGAGAGTTTCACATAGTTGAGTGTTACTCATTTGCTGGGCATATACATTGACACTGCTGCTGCGCATTCCCAGTTGAGATGCTTGCTGATTACTACACGCCATAAGAAATAGAGGCGCAAAAGTAATAATGATTAGATTTTTTTTCATGTGTGCTTTTTTATGATGTAGGATGAATGATGAACTGGTTTCTACCAGCTTGCTTCGCATCATACAAAGCTTGGTCTGCCAAGAAAAACCACTGATCCCATTCTTGTTTAATTGTTTGTGCCGACAGTTTGTCCACTGCTCCAAGGGAAATTGTCGCGCTTAATGGTTTAGAGTCAACCACCAATGGCGTGTTTTCAACAGTATATCTCAATCGCTCCAAAAACTTAGTGCAATCTTCGGCTCGCTGTACTTCGAATAATAGGACAAACTCTTCTCCACCCCAACGAATGAGTAGGTCACCAGAGCGGGTGGATTCGTTAAATAGCGTGGCAATATGAGTCAGCATTTTATCGCCAATATCGTGTCCATATTGATCATTAAAGGTTTTGAAATGATCGACATCTAAAACGGCTAAGGCAAATGTTCTATCTGGGCTTCTACGAGCCATTTTGTCCAACCAAATGTGAAGATAGCGACGGTTATGCAATTGAGTTAATGGATCGGTAGTATTTTCTTGAGTGAGTGCTTTATTAATACGTCTAACGCGCAGTACGTAACGAAAACCAACGACTCCAATTGCCGCAATAGCGATAAAGTAGAACATTTCTCGATAGCGCTGTGAACGCAGTTCAGAGGCTTGTAGCGCATTTTTTGTTTCTAGCAATTTGAGTTCTTTCTGGGCTAACTTAGCTTCGAGGTCAAACTTAATGTTAATCATCTCTTCACCATGAATATGATGAGAAAACTCAGCCTCTAGCTCTCTTAATTGGGTTAAATAATGAAAAGCCGCTTCATAGTCATTAAGAATTTGATGAGCGTTTACCAGTACCGAAAGCATATCAATACGCTGACGCAGCTCTAATTCACTGGTTGATTTGGTTTGTTCTAGAACGTTAAGTGCTGTTGTAATAGCTTTATCGTATTGTTTGTTTGCGAGGTAAGCCTCTGCAAATGCCTCGTAACAAGACGTTTTTAGCATTTCTAGATTTTTTGGAATGGGCAGGTCTACGCAACGCTGTGCGACCATTAATGCATCATCAATTTTTCCTACCGAGCTCAACATTTGTGAAAAGCTGGATAAAGAGTGGTGCTTGACTGTGTCCGACCCCGTTTGCATTGAAAGTCGAATGGCTTCATTGAAATAATATTCCGCTTTTTTGTTATCTCCGAGGCTCGAGTGAACGATGCTAAGGTTTGCGTAGATAACCCCCATAAAAAAGCTATTATCGTATTGATATTCGCTCTCTAGGTAAGTGTCGAGAGCTTGCGTTAGGTAACTGTTGGCCCGAGCCCAATCTGATGCATCGATGTAGACCGTCCCAATGTTGTTCAGTGTCATCGCGACTTGTATTTCAAATACTGTTTTTTCTAATAACTCATAGGCATTGCGATAATATTTTAGGCCACTGCGTAGTTGATTTCGAGATACTTCTAGATTGCCTAACCAGCGGTAAGCACGGCCTTCTAATGCTAGATAACCAAGATCACGGGCTGTAGAAACAACGTCATGGAGTAACAATTCTGCGTTCCAGTTATCGTCTTGCTCAATCATTGTTACAGCCTTATTGAGCTGTGCTTCAGCGACGACCCATTCCAAATGGTGCTTTTTACCGAATTCGATTAAATCGGGCATATCTTTCGGTAATGGAACGCCTTCGTAACGCTTAAGGTACTTTCGTGCAAAGTAATACAGAGCAAGAGACTCCGCTGATGCATTCTGTGGCGCATTTAACTCATCTTTTTGAATTGATCGCGGCTTACCCATCGAGCGAAAGTAGAGTTTTAACATGGGCTTGCTTTCTGCTGAAATGTGTTCTTCCAGATAAGCTTGCTTTTCGGTACTCGCCAGTACGTTGGTGGGATGCAAGAAAAGTCCAAGTGCAGTACAAAGTGCGCAAGCCAGTGTTTTAATTGAGAAGTGCATGAGCGTATTAATAAAATGTGATCTCTTAACCGAATACCAGTTAAGTCTACCATTTCTTGTTGGTTAAGTGCGGATGGATTCCCAGTGGCAAAGTGTTTTAGGAGTGAGATACGAGAAGGATCTCTATAATATTATGATTTATAAAACAAAATCTATTGAAAACTTATGCAATGATTAGGCGATGGTATAGACAAGGTAACGATGACGGGTAGGCGAGCATATTCGGCGGACTCAATCTAATGATTTAAGCCGCGGATTCATCGCTCAAAATCAGGGCGAAGTGTAAAAAATTACGTTTCTGTCATAAATATTTAATGCTTGTATGGGTTGTTAAAAAACTGGATATTAGACATAGTGTTATTAAGCCAATAAAAAATGGCTTTTATAATAAATAGGAGATTAACTATGCATAATGAAATGATTCAACCTTCGCACTTCGGCATTATCGGCCGTACCTGCATCGCTTCAGTACTTATGATTGCGGGTGTTTTCGCTCTTATTTAAGAGTCAAGGGTAACGATGATTACCTTTTAAAGAGTAAGAAAATTCAGGGAATCACCTTAACCTTGTGTAAGGTATTCCCCTGAAAATCCAAGATAGTCTTTAGTTATTAGCTGAAGAAGCTAAAAATCAATGCACTTACCGCCACAATGCCTGCTGCTAGAACAAAGTAAGTAGAGACATTTCCTCGATATTGTTTCATCGCCTCGATTTTATACACCGCTAACATTGGCATAATAAATAAGATCATTGCAATAACAGGCCCTGACAATGCTTCCATCATACCAAGAATACTTGGGTTCATGATCGCCGCCGCCCAGATTGAGAAGAACAGTGCTGCCACGCTGATACGATCAACACGCTTCTCAGATAGGTTAAAATGCTTGTTAATTAAACCATTTAAGCTTTCACGCGCACCTAAAAAATGCCCAAGGAAAGATGAAGTGATAGCAACAAACGCTACTAAAGGACCAAGTGTTGCAATAAATGGATTATCGGTTGCGTTCGCTAAGTAAGACAATACAGATACGTTTTGTTCTTTTGCTTGAGCCAATTGTTCAGGTGACAGTGTTAGCACACAGGAAAATACAAAAATAAGAACAAAGGCAATCAGCATGATGCTAGTGCGGCGAAGAATAACTTCGGATTTGGCATCTGCCTGCTTACCGTAATGGCGACGTTGTACATTTGCAAAGCTTGAAATTGCAGCTGCGTGACTAAACGAAAAAATCACTACAGGAACTGCTAACCACATAGTGCTAGCAAAAGCTGACGCTTCTGGCACATCCATGACAGGCATGGTCCAGTTCGGTATTAAGTAAAATGATAGAAAGGCAAGAATGGCAACAAGTGGGAACACCATAATGGCAAAGGCCCGTAGCATTACTTTTTCACCCGCCATCATAATAGCAATTAGTGCAAACACTAGTACGCCAGAAAGCAAAGGTCTAGGTAAAGAAGCCATATCAGCCTGATTTACCATGAAGCTATCTACTGTGTTTGTTATTCCAACCCCATATATCAACAGGATCGGGAAGATCGAAAGAAAATACAGCAGTGAAATAGAACGGCCTGCTTTTGCGCCGAAGTGCTCTTCCACTACATCAGTGAAGTCTGCGTTTTTGATCTTAGAAGATAGTACAAAACGAGCTAAGCCACGGTGCGCAAGATAGGTCATTGGAAAAGCAAGTACTGCCATCGCGACTAAAGGCCAAAAACCACCAATCCCAAGGTTAATTGGCAGAAACAGGATGCCTGCGCCAACGGCTGTTCCAAATAGGCTAAGAACCCAATGTGTATCATGTTTTGACCAAGCTGTGGTTGTGTTTATTTCACTAGGATTTAAGGCATTTCGAGATTCTTTCACTTTAAAACTCGCTTTTATAAAAATAATAATGCTGAAAATGGTAAAGGTTTTAGTGTTTATTATCACATGCGAAGCTTGGTGAATAATGCTGTGGACTTGGGGTGGTTGTAAATTATCCAACTATGAATTTTTCAATAAACCAGAATAAAGTTCTTATTTTTAATGCATTTAATGGTTGTATGTATTGAAATTTTCATCTTGTGTGGTTTTTGATTTTGCGGTTAAAACTTAATCACGGATGTATGTTCTAAGTGAGTTAGGCCTAATTTTCAGGAAGAATATTACATTTCTTAAGCACTTAATTGAGATGTTTGTGTCCCGTCATTTAGATGAGATTTAGGTATACTGCTGCCATTCATGTTAAAGAAGGAGTCATTGAATGGACATCTTGTCTGCGCAAAAAGAGGACTTATTTGCCATATATAAGCTCGAAAATACTTTATTTGGAGAACACGCCTATCCTCAATTTTTCTTTCGGCAAGCTTTTGATTGTTGGGGAGAGAGCTTACTGGTAGCAAAAGAGGGAAAGCAGGTCGCAGGGTATATATTGCTAACGACTAGCACAAATGCACATCAATATTGGATCATGTCATTGGCCGTCGATATTCAACATAGAGGTAAAGGTATTGCGCGTTCCCTCCTAGAAAACGTTATTGCGCCGTTGAAGTTAGGCTCAAGCGTGAAATTGACTGTCGATCCTAAGAACCAACCTGCATTGTCTTTATACCTCTCCCTTGGCTTTAAAACGTTAGAAGAAGAAGCGCATTATTTTGGTGACGAAGAATCCAGGTTAGTCATGGAATTAGTAAAGTAATTCTGCACGATAATGACCGAAATTTGCACACAATCAGTGCGTAGCATTACGTTGCTATAATTGGTTTTAAGCTAACCTTTTGTATAGTAAAGGTTTTTAATCTTGGCACCTCACTTGCTTTACATAAACGTTCATCGATAACTCGATGCGCCGCTCTCAATAGCAGGCGAGAGCGGTATAGGGTATTACTTTTTGAAAATGTACTAACAGCGTTAAAGGCATTGCTGCCTCTCTCGATTCGGGAGAGGCTTTTTTTTGCTAGTAAGTTGGGCTGAATCGCACTGGAGGTGTTATGTCGCAAGGATGCAAAAAAACCACTTGTCCCTATTGTGGTGTTGGATGTGGTGTCGAGGTCAATGCGAAAGGAATCGTTGGGGATGCGTGTCATCCTGCAAATGCGGGCTCACTGTGCGTAAAGGGTGTCGCGTTGGCAGAGAGCTTGAATATGCCTTCGCGCTTGCTGTATCCAAAGCTTGTCACCAAGCAGCGACCTCAAGGGCAAGAAGTACAATGGCAACAAGCCACGGATCTGATTGCAGAAAAGATTCATCAAGCGAAAGCAGAGTTTGGACCGGATTCCGTCGCGATGTACGTGTCAGGCCAGTTGTTGACGGAAGACTATTACGTCGCCAACAAACTCATGAAAGGCTATGTTGGCAGCGCTAACATCGATACGAACTCCCGTTTGTGCATGTCTTCGGCGGTTGCGGCTCATGTACGAGCATTTGGTGAAGATGTCGTTCCTGTCAATTACGACGACATTGATAATACCGAGTTGTTGGTTATCTGCGGTGCGAATACCGCTTGGACGCACCCTGTTTTATTTCGACGTATTCAACAAGCGAGAGAGAACAATCCTAACCTCAAGCTGGTGGTCATTGACCCGCGTGAAACGGTGACAGCACAGCAAGCGGATTTGCATCTACCGATTAAAAACGATGGGGATGTGTCACTTTTTAATGGGCTGCTCAAGTTTCTTATCGAGCAGCAGTATATTGATTCTAAATACATAAATTCCTATACCGACGGGTTTGATGCGCTTGCAGAAGAAGTCTCTGATTTACGTTACGATGTCACTAACCTATCGTCTTCCATTGGTATTTCAGAAGAAAAACTCAAGACATTCTTCCAATGGTTCGCGCAAAGCCCAACCGCAATCACGCTGTTTTGCCAAGGGGTTAACCAAGCGGAAAATGGTGTCGATAAAGGCAATGCCATTATTAATGCACATTTGGCTACAGGTAAAATTGCTAAGTCAGGTTGTGGTCCGTTTTCTATTACAGGTCAGCCGAATGCGATGGGTGGGCGAGAAGTCGGTGGATTGGCCAATCAATTAGCGGTTCATCGTGCTTTTGACGCAGAGTCTATCAAGCAAGTGCAGGCGTTCTGGGATTCACCAGAAATTGCCACTCAGCCCGGTTTAAAAGCCGTTGAGCTGTTTGAGGCGGTAGAACGTGGTGAGATTAAAGTTCTGTGGATCATGGCAACCAATCCCGTTGTCTCATTACCAGATAACCAATTGGTAAAACGTGCATTAGAGATTTGTCCGTTTGTGATTGTTTCCGATATCACAGCGGATTCGGATGTAGCGCATTACGCAGACCTGTTGCTACCCGCTGCTGGCTGGGGGGAGAAACAAGGCATGGTGACCAACTCTGAGCGTCGACTTTCAAGGCAGCGTCAGTTTCAAATGCCTCCGGGTGAAGCAAAATCAGATTGGTGGGCGATAAGCCAAGTTGGACAAGCTCTGTGTGCATTGGAAAAGACACAAAATGGCTTTGCGTTTACTTCTGAGCGGGCGGTATTCAGGGAATATGCCGCGATGACAGGCATGAATGCAGATTCGCCATTGAAGCTAGATCTTTCTCAATACGCCAACTTAACCGAGCAAGATTACGAAGAGTGGGTGCCGACACAATGGGGAGGAGAGCGTCCTTTTGCTGATGGAATCTATTCGCACCAAGATGGAAAAGCGCGCTTTGTCGTGACCAGTGAATCTCCAACGCGTTTAGAGAGAACAAAAGGCTGGTGGCTCAATACGGGCAGGCAACGCGATCAATGGCATACCATGACGCGCACAGGTCATATCGCACACCTTGCCGCCTCCGAGTTAGAACCAACCGTGTACATGAACACACTCTCTGCTACTCAAAATCGCTTAAAAGCAGGACAACTCACCAAGCTGTTTCAGCCTACTTCAAACACCAGTATTTATGCCAAAGTTGCCATTGATGAAGGTTTGGGTTTTCAAGAGCTATTTATGTCAATGCACTGGGCGGGTCGATATGGCGGTGAAAGCAGTGTTAACGCGATAGTAAACAGCGCAAAAGACCCTATTTCCGGGCAGCCTGCGTTTAAGTCGTCTTATGTTGAAGTGCAAGAGGCGGCGGTAAAAACTTACGGTATGTTCATTGGTACACAGTTTGATTCCGGCAAGTTTCTCTACAGCGCATTTCAAGCAGAAAGTAATTTAGGCATCTGGCGCTTTGCACACGACAAACGACCAAAGAAGCAGAGTTTTTGTCGAACGGAAAAGAGCCGCAGAATTACGATAGATATTGCCCAAGGTTGGCTAGCAGTGGATTACGACCTTGTTGGAGACGTGCGTATCATTCGTTCTGTTTTAGTGGTGTCTAGTGAACCGATTCAAACCGACTACACCAACTTTACCGGCTTGATTGGCAAACCGATGGAGCTATCGCAACTGCTTACCATCACTCAATCGCAAAGCAGTGCCAAACTGGTTTGTAGTTGTTTCCGCGTCACCGATAAACAAATACATGACGCGATGGAGAAACAAGACTGCACGTCAGTGACCCAACTTCAAAACAAGCTCAAATGCGGTACTAACTGTGGCTCGTGCGTCTCTCAAATCAAACAAATGGTCGACAGCCATCAGCATCAAAAGGGCAAACAGCAAGCGAACCAGCAAAGTCTGGCGATTCAAATAAAGTAAGTCATAAAGAGGATAAGCACATGGAAGCGCCTTATCAAAAGTCTTGGTTTAAGAAAGGACAAGCGAGTCAGAAACAAGAACGCTCGTCTCGCTTTTCTAAGCATGACCAAGCAAGCAAACTGAACCAACTTTTAGAAGACCATTCAATAGACCTCGACGCGAACCACAAAGGTTTTGTCTCGATTGTCGGAGCAGGGCCGCACGATCCTGACTTGTTAACGGTAAAGGCTGTAAAAGCGATTATGTCGGCAGAGGTTCTGCTGTACGACCGTTTGGTTAACAAAGATATTTTGGAGTTGGCTTCGCCACAAGCCGATTGGATTTACGTGGGCAAACGATGCGGACAACCTAGTATTGGTCAGGAAGAAATTTGTGACTTGATGGTATCGCTCGCTCAACAAGGAAAGCGAGTTGTACGCTTAAAAGGGGGAGATCCTTTTGTATTTGGCCGTGGAGGCGAAGAAGCATTAGCGCTCGTCAAACACTCAATCGCTTACGAAGTCATCCCCGGTATTACTGCTGCGATTGGATGTTCAGCAAACAGCTTGATTCCGCTGACTCATCGTGGCGTTGCTCGTAGCGTTACCTTTGTGACGGGGCAAGTGGTAACAGGCGCATTTGAAGCGTGGAGCCAACTGATGCAAAGCGGACAAACGTTAGTCTTCTATATGGGGTTAGAAAAGTCATCGCAAATACAAACGGGTTTATTAGGCTCCGGTTTGAGAGCAGATTTCCCTGTCGCGATCATCACTCATGGTTGCAGCCCTCAACAACAAGTGCACGTTACACAACTCAATCAGCTCAATGATTTATCGATTACACTTAAAGGCGTGAGCCCAGCATTGATTGTGATGGGAGAAGTTGTCAAACTGCGCGAACAACTAATAGAAACCGTACAGTCAGTGACGGAATACGAGGGAATATGAGCAGCATTTTGGAATGTATTAGAACAGTCGGTCGTGGCGAACGTGGTAGAAAACCACTGAACTTTGACCAAGCGTTTCGAGTTATGGATGAATACCTAAACGGTGAGTGCGACGACGATCAGATGGCAATGCTATTGATGCTGATCCGTGTACAGAACGAGACTCAACAAGAAATCGCTGGCTTTGTGAAAGCATTCCAATCCCGCATGCCTGCTATTGGTGCAGACATCGACTGGCCATGTTATGCAGGTAAACGTGAAGCGGCAGGTCAACCTTGGCACCTGTTGGCAGCGAAGATCCTCGCCGATAATGGCCATAAAGTGCTGATGCACGGCTATCACGACCGTCAATCTGGTCGTTTACACGCTGAAGACTACCTCGACAAATTTGCTATTACGAAAGCGGAATCAGCAGAAGACGCAAAGCGTGTGTTAGAAACACAAAACATTGTGTATCTACCGCTGAGTTCGTTTGCTCCTCAAGCAGAAACCATGATCGGTTGGAAGAATCGTTATGGGCTTAGAACGCCGATTAATACCGTGGTTCGAGCATTGAATCCGGGGCAGGCGACGGTTGGTATTCGTGGTAGCTTTCATCCCGGGTTCCAACAACTTCATGCTGAAGTCGAATTCGAGATTGGCAAAACCGCTCATGCCGTTGTGTCATTCAAAGGACAATCGGGTGAGTCCGAATACAACCCGAAAGTAAGCCAAACAGTATGGTTAAGCCAAACAAGCGGCGTGACATCGCATTACTGGACGGAACAAATGCTGTCTGAGGTGCCAATGCCTGTAAACTGCCCGTTTGGAACGTCAGAAGACGACATGAACCAAATGGCAAATACGGTTCTTGCCACAATGACGGTGGTGCTATTTGCACAAATGCACGACAGAGAAAAAGCATTCGAACGTGCCTTCTCTTACTGGCAAGCCTATTGCGGCCAACAATAACGCACTATTGTCAATTAATGTAAAACCAACGACGCAAAGTTGTTGAATCTGAATCCATTATCTATTGTTTGAAGAAGGTAAAAGATCCTAGCTCGCCAATGATGTGTTTCACCACCTTGCTCCGTATCAGAGTGGTGAAACCGCAGTTTTAGCCTCAATCGCGTTCGTTTCTCGCTTCGCTTTTGAGAATGAGAAATTCCCATATGGTAAGACACAGAGGACATGGATAATGGTTCTAAAGCATACCACTCCTAGTGAAAAGGCTTCTCACCCAATCCCGCAAGAAGCCTTCGATTGGTACGACGAATACGCCCACGGAAAAATCACGCGCCGTGAGTTTCTTAACAGGCTGGGTGGCCTTGCGGTGCTTGGCTTTAGCATGACAGCACTGGTCGATGCGTTAACCCCGAATTACGCTCTCGCAGAACAAGTTTCATTTAACGATCCTGACATCAAAGCAACTTACGAAACCTTTCCATCTCCAAATGGGCATGGAGAAGGGCGTGGTTATTTGGTGATGCCACAGAAGAAGACCTTAAAATCGCCGACCGTGTTGGTGATTCATGAAAATCGAGGTCTGAACCCTTATATCAAAGATGTCGCAAGACGACTTGCAAAAGACGGCTTTATTGCTTTCGCTCCAGACGCGCTTTATCCACTCGGCGGCTATCCGGGGAACGACGATGAAGGTCGCGCGATGCAGAAAGAGATGGACAGAGCCAAGATCGAACAAGACTTTATTGCAGCCGCTAACTTCCTCAAACAATACGAGGGTGGCAACGGTAAATTGGGCGCGGTTGGATTCTGCTTCGGTGGATACATTGTCAATATGCTTGCAGCGGTAATGCCTGAAGAGCTCGATGCAGGTGTGCCTTTTTATGGAACACCAGCTGCGCAAGAGATCCAAAAGCAAGTCAAAGGGCCGTTGATGATTCACTTTGCAGGGCTCGATAAGCGTGTTAACGACACATGGCCTGCTTATGAGCAGCAGTTAATTGCAACCGACGCTCAGTATCAAGCGCTAATGTATGAAAACGTCAACCACGGCTTCCATAACGACTCAACGGCACGCTACGCACCGGAAGAAGCAGCGCTCGCTTGGGAACGTACACTCGGCTTCTTCAAAGAACATCTCGCCTCTAGTTAAAACGCTTCAGCTTTAGTTGGCACATTCCTTGTTATGTCTCTCTTAGTGAGTGAGATATAAACAAGGAATGTGCATGACTCAATCAACGTCAAAAACACCCATCATAGTATGCTGTGATAGCCTCCAAGAGCAGGCTCGATTGTCCGGCTTATTGAGCAAAGATTACGACAACATCATCGGCTGCCAATTGGCACAACTAGAAACGTTGATGCAACGAGAACCGTCGGCAAGCGTTGTGGTTGGATGGCAGCAACCAACCGCGGAACTGCGTTTGATCGTCGATTTCTGCCGCAGAAAATCGGCACCACTTCTTATCGTCTTAAAGCAATTATCATCCAATGATATCAATCGGTTATCAGAAAAAATGGACTATGTTCTTATGCCGCACGATAGTGAGTTTGCACTTCAACCTTGGATTGAACATGCGACATTAGTGAGAGCGAAATTCGAAAGTATGCAATCGGAAATTGAATTACTGACCAATAAGATTGAAGAGCGCAAGCTGGTGGAAAAAGCGAAAGGTCTTCTGATGAAGATGCACAGCGTTGATGAAGATCAGGCTTATAAAGCGCTAAGAAATTCAGCCATGCAATCGAGCCAAACGCTCGCACAAGTTGCCAAGAATTTGATAACTACTTTGGAGGTGCTTGATTAGTCGTTCTACCACTTTGGGGTTATAGTGCGTTTTCTAACGTGGTGCGTGTTGCACTATCAGCAAGCAATAACAGGGAATAACAAACGGCAAGATATACTAATCTATTGTATTTACTGTGAAAAATAAGTTGGCACAGTAATTGGATTAGAAGAATTGGGTTTATTGTTGAATCGCTTATCTCAATTATCAACGGCGGTAATTGTAGACTTAGCAACGGCGCTACTGCTCTTCGGAGTAGTGGCGCTTTTTTTATGGGAGCAAACCAATGAAATGGAGTTCGATGCTGAAAGTGTCAGCAATTTCGTTATCGGTATTCACCGCGGTCAGTGTAAAGGCAGAGTTGGGTGAGCCAGAAATTGAAGATCTGAAGTTTGGTTTTATTAAGTTAACCGATATGGCACCGCTGGCGGTTGCTTATGAGAAAGGCTTTTTTGAAGACGAAGGCTTGTACGTCACTTTAGAAGCACAAGCAAACTGGAAGGTGCTATTAGACCGAGTCATCGACGGTGAGCTTGCTGGCGCGCACATGCTTGCTGGTCAGCCATTGGGCGCAACGATTGGTGTCGGCACAAAAGCGGAAGTGATTACCGCGTTCAGTATGGATTTGAACGGCAACGCAATCACGGTTTCCAATGATACTTGGGAACAGATGAAGCAATACATTCCAAAGCAACCAGATGGCAAGCCAGTTCACCCAATCAAAGCGGATGCACTGAAGCCTGTGGTCGACAGCTATCTGGATAAAGGCAAACCGTTCAACATGGGGATGGTGTTCCCTGTATCGACGCACAACTATGAGTTGCGATACTGGTTAGCGGCAGGTGGGATTCATCCAGGTTTTTACGCACCAGACTCAGGCGATAACAGTGGCCAGTTGGATGCTGACGTTCTTTTGAGTGTTACACCGCCACCACAAATGCCAGCAACAATGGAAGCGGGCACGATCAAAGGGTACTGCGTAGGCGAACCATGGAACCAACAAGCCGTATTCAAAGGCATTGGTACGCCAGTCGTGACCGACTACGAGATCTGGAAGAACAACCCAGAGAAAGTATTTGGTGTTTCCAAAGCTTGGGCTGAGAAATATCCAAACACGCACATTCGCGTAGTGAAAGCCTTGATTCGAGCGGCACATTGGTTGGATGAAAACGACAATGCCAACCGCCAAGAAGCAGTGAAGATGCTATCAAAAAGCGAGTACGTCGGAGCCGATGCCGAAGTTATCGCCAACTCAATGACCGGCACATTTGAATATGAGAAAGGCGACAAACGAGACGTGCCAGACTTCAACGTGTTCTTCCGTCATAACGCCACGTATCCGTATTACAGCGATGCGATTTGGTATCTAACTCAAATGCGCCGTTGGGGACAAATCTCAAGCGAGAAATCCGATGATTGGTACATGGATGTGGCAAAAGAGGTTTACCGTCCAGATATCTACCAACAAGCGGCTCAAGCGCTAATTGAAGATGGTGTGTTGAGCAAAAAAGACTTCCCAGATTTTAGTGCTGAAGATGGTTTCCGTGCGCCACAAACACACTTTATCGACAACATCGTTTATGACGGTCGCGAGCCAAACAAATATCTAGAGAAGTTCTCTATCGGGCTTAAAGGAAAAGACAAGGTTTAACCATAACGATAAACGCCACAGGCGAGGGAATTCACTTGTGGCAACAAGGATGTAAATTTCTTAGGAGTGAGTATGTCTAGTAATGTCATTTCCCTTTTTCCTGCTAAGCAGGTAGTGAACCGAAGTCGGTTGGTACTTTTGCCCGTCATTGGTTTGCTGATCTTTTTGGCAATGTGGCACTTAGCAGCGAGAGAAGTGCAAACCTCATTAGGTACGCTACCGGGGCCTGTGCAAACTTTTCAGCAGTTCAGCAACCTTGTCGATGACCATTGGCAAGAGCGAGAAAAGGAACAAGCGTTTATCGAACGTCAGGAAAAACGCAATGCTGCGAAGTTAGTCAAGAATCCGGACGCGGAAGTGAAGATTCGTCCCTACACAGGTAAACCGACGTTCTTCGACCAAATCATAACAAGCTTAGTGACCGTAACTGCGGGCTTTTTGCTGGCGACGGTTATCGCGATTCCGCTTGGCATCGTGCTTGGTCTGAATCAAGGGCTGTATCAAGCGTTCAACCCAATCATTCAACTGCTCAAGCCCGTATCACCTTTGGCATGGTTGCCTATCGTCACTATGGTGGTGAGTGCCACTTATGTGAGTGATGACCCAATGTTTGCTAAGTCGTTCATCAACTCTCTGATCACTGTAGCGCTGTGTAGCTTATGGCCGACGCTGATTAATACCGCAGTGGGTGTAACGAGCGTTGATAAAGACTTAATCAACGTGAGTAAAGTGCTTCAACTTTCGTGGTGGCAGCACATTCGTACCATCGTTTTACCTTCTGCCATTCCAATGATCTTCACAGGTTTGCGTCTCTCTTTAGGTATCGCTTGGATGGTGTTGATTGCGGCAGAAATGCTCGCTCAGAACCCGGGGTTAGGCAAGTTCGTTTGGGATGAATTCCAGAACGGCAGCTCGGCATCATTGGGGCGCATTATGGTGGCAGTCATCACCATTGGTTTTATCGGTTTGATGCTCGATAGAGGCATGCTGCAACTTCAAAAGTGGTTGTCTTGGAATAAACAACAAGCGTTGAGATAAGGGAAAAGATCATGGAAAAAGCATTATTAGATCTAACGCGTTTAGGGATGCGATTCCCAACGCCAGATGGCGAGTTCATCGCGCTTAAGAACGTTGATTTACAAATCAATAAAGGTGAGTTTGTATCGCTGATTGGCCACTCTGGCTGCGGTAAATCAACGGTATTGAACTTAGTCGCAGGGCTGCACATGCCAACAGACGGCGGCGTGATCGTCGATGGACGAGAAGTAGCTGGACCGGGACCTGACCGCGCGGTGGTGTTCCAAAACCATTCATTGTTACCTTGGCTCACCGTATATCAAAACGTTGAGCTAGCTGTAAAACAAATTGCCGGCAAAAAGGGCAAAGCGTGGATTCAGGAGCAAGTGAATCACTATTTGGAGTTGATTCAAATGCAGCATGCTGCGCACAAAAAGCCGGATGAAATCTCGGGCGGTATGAAGCAGCGAGTCGGCATCGCGAGAGCACTGGCACTTCAACCAAAGGTTTTATTGATGGATGAACCATTTGGCGCGTTGGATGCGTTAACTCGTGCGCATTTGCAGGATGCACTGATGAGGATTCAAGCCGAGCTAAACAACACCGTGATCATGATTACTCACGATGTGGATGAAGCGGTGCTGCTATCCGACAAAATCGTGATGATGACCAACGGACCGGCAGCGACCATTGGTGAAGTGTTGGAAGTGAATCTACCTCGCCCTCGCGAGCGTGTCGCACTGGCGGATGATGCGCAGTATCAGAAGTGTCGACAAGCAGTGCTGAAGTTCCTTTACGAGAAGCAATCCAAAGTCGAGATTCCTGCTTCGAAAGAAGACAAACCCAAAACCGCAGCGCAAACGGCATAAGGAGGCAGCGATGAACAGTCCTTTAACGATTCCAGTAAAGAACACATTAAGCCACATCGTTGTGGTAGGCAACGGTATGGTCGGGCAACATCTCGTCGAGCAATTAGTGCAGAAAAACGCGCATTTGGAGCACCGAATTACCGTGATTGGTGCAGAGCGTTTTATCGCGTATGACCGTGTACAGTTGTCTTCTTTGTTTGCGGGTAAGTCTCATGATGATTTGATGCTGAGTAACCAAGAATGGTACGACATGCATGGCATCCAACTCGTACTTGGCAGCCAAGTAACAGGCATCGACAGAGAGCAAAAGCGCATTCTGCTTGATGGTGAAGATGTGCTGGGTTACGACCAACTCGTGCTCGCGACCGGCTCGTACCCATTTGTGCCGCCAATTGAAGGTAAAGACCGCGACAACGTGTTTGTCTACCGCACGCTTGATGATCTTTCACAAATCAAAAAGGCATGTGAAGGTGCAAGAACAGGCGCAGTGATTGGCGGCGGCTTGTTGGGTTTAGAAGCGGCAAACGCACTCAAACTGTTGGGGCTAGAAACTCACGTCATTGAGTTTGCACCTCGCCTGATGCCCGTACAGTTAGATGATGGTGCTGGCTTAGTGCTAAAAGAGAAGATTGAGGCGCTAGGGCTAACCGTTCACACCTCAACGGGTACGGAACGAATCTGCGATGGCGAAACGGCTAAGCATCGCATGGTGTTTAAAGACAAAGATCCTCTCGAAGTGGATGTGATTGTCTTTTCCGCAGGGATTCGCCCTCAAGATGAGCTGGCAAAAATGGCTGAGCTAGAAGTAGGCGAGCGAGGCGGTATTGTGATTAACAACCAATGCCAAACCAGCGATGAGAATATTTATGCGATTGGCGAATGTGCTCTTTGGGAGCAGAAGATCTTTGGTTTAGTCGCACCCGGTTACACCATGGCGAGAACCACTGCCGATGTCCTGACTGGAATGCCAAGCGAAGGTTTTAAAGGTGCAGACATGAGCACCAAACTCAAGCTACTTGGGGTGGATGTGGCGTCTATCGGCGATGCACAAATGCAAACCGAAGGCGCACAGGAGATGGTATTGCAAGATGCGGTTGCAGGCATCTACAAAAAGCTGGTGGTTGATGCGAGCGGTACCCAATTACTAGGTGCGATTCTCGTCGGTGACAATAGCGACTACGATGCGCTCTTACAGTGTTATTTGAACAAAACGGTCCTGCCAGACCACGCTGCGAACCTGCTATTTGATACCGAAATGCTGGACGGAGAGATGCCAGACAGCGCCATCATCTGTTCTTGTCACAACGTCACAAAAGGTGACTTAGTTGCCGAGATTCAAGCTGGCACCACCAACCTGACGGACCTCAAAGCCAACACCAAAGCCGGTACTGGCTGTGGTGGCTGTAGCAATATGGTCAAGTCGGTATTGGATACTCAACTGGCAGCCATGGGGGTAGAGGTTAACAACCACCTTTGTGAGCACTTTGAGCTCAGTCGCCAAGAGATGTTCCATATTTGCCAAGTGGAACAAATCAAAGACTTCGATACCTTAATTGCACTGCATGGCAAAGGGCATGGGTGTGATATTTGTAAGCCGACAGCGGCATCTGTGTTCGCTTCTTTGTGGAATGAGCACATCATGGAGCCTCAACATCAATCTCTGCAAGATTCTAACGATGCTTTCATGGCAAACCTGCAAAAAGATGGTTCTTACTCGATTGTACCTCGTGTTCCGGGCGGTGAAATTACACCAGACAAACTCATCGTGCTAGGCGAAGTTGCTCAGCAATACGATCTGTACACCAAGATCACTGGCGGTCAGCGCGTGGATTTATTTGGTGCGCAGTTAGAACAGCTTCCTGAAATCTGGCAAACCTTAATTGATGCTGGTTTTGAAACAGGGCACGCCTACGGAAAATCGGTCCGCACCGTGAAATCTTGCGTCGGTTCTACTTGGTGTCGCTATGGTGTTGATGACTCGGTCGGATTAGCTATTGAGTTAGAGAACCGCTACAAAGGATTGCGAGCGCCCCATAAGCTTAAGTTTGCCGTATCGGGCTGTACTCGCGAGTGTGCAGAAGCGCAAAGTAAAGACATTGGGGTGATCGCCACTGAAAACGGCTGGAATCTATATGTGTGTGGTAATGGCGGCATGAGACCAAGACACGCTGATTTGTTTGCATCCGACTTATCCAAATCAGAGTTGATCGCCATGATCGACCGAGTATTGATGTTCTACGTCAGCACAGCAGATCGCTTGCAGCGTACGTCGGTGTGGATGGAGAACATGGAAGGGGGCTTAGACTACCTTAAACAAGTGATTCTGGATGACTCTCTGAATCTATGTGACTCTTTGGATGAACAAATGGCACGAGTCGTAGATACCTATCAATGTGAGTGGAAGAGTACGCTGGATAATCCTCAAAAACTGCAACGCTTCCGTCCTTTCTTGAACAGCACGTCGGGCAGCAAAGTCTTGCCTTGCCAGCGTGTGCGCGGACAGCGTATTCCAGTGAAACAGGAGGTGTAAATGGCAGCGTTAACCAAAGTGAAATTGTGTCAGCTTGATGACCTAATGCCGTTCATCGGTGCCACGGTGTTGATTGAAGGCGAGCATGTCGCGCTATTCTACATTCCTGATAGCGGTGTTTACGCCGTTCAAGATTGGGACCCAATTGGTAAGGCTTATGTGATGAGTCGAGGGATTGTCGGTGATATTGATGGTGAGATGTGTGTTGCATCACCACTGTATAAACAGCACTTCAGTTTAAAGAATGGGCAATGTCTGGAAGACGAAGCGCACTGCCTAAAAACGTGGCAAGTAACGATCGACGATAATCAGGTTTGTTATTTAGCCGAAGAATGATCCTCGAAATTAGTTTGCTCGATATGAGTAAATTCTTAGCGTAAGAGATAAGCGAATAAAGCTCCAGAGACAGTACAGTATGGCTCTGGAGCTTTTTACTATTTGGAAGGATTCACTTGTAGTTCGGTATAGCCAGTCGAGTCGTCCATTGCTCTGGTAAACTCAAGTTTTGAGTAAGAATGGATGATCAATTCTGCGGTAGTATCAATCACTGTGCCTTCCAGCAAATGCCCACCCCAAACTCGTCCTTCACGATCAGACACCGAGATATGAACGTGCTGATGCTCAGGCGTTAGTGTTCCCATCACAGAGACGATTTCAAATGGCTCTTGTTTGGTTAACGTACTCTCTGCACCTGCCAAACGAAGGTTGAGGTCAGAGACACAACCAACGCATGAAGCAATCGAGCCTGCTTTGATACCATGTTGCTCGACCAATTTCGCTAGGCTCAGCTTTAAGTCCATGCCTTTGGTAAGACGTACTGCTATCACTTCAATCGACATGTCACTTCCTAATCAAAACCAGCAAGCAGGAAAGCGCCGTATCCAAGTCGGCATAACGTTTGGCTTTGCCAAGTACGCGCATGCCTTGCATGTTGTTGAGAACAAAACGAGCGAGTTCTTCTGGTTTCAGCGTTTTCGGCACTAAGGTTTCTTTCTGCGCATTGGTCAGCGCATCCGCAATGATGTCGATAAGATGGTCAAATAAGAAATGCCCTTTACGCAGTACATCATCGTCTTCACCAGCGTGCTCAATCAACGCATTTTGAATAAAGCACCCACAGTTGCGTTTGCGTTGCAGCTCAGCAAAAGATTTAAGGAACGATTCCAACTCAGGTAAGGACGCGTCGTCTTTTTCCAAATCATTCAGTGACGGTAGCGAGACCTTTTTCAAGTAGGTATCGAGCGCTTCGTAGTAGAGCTGTTGCTTGTCACCATAGGTGTTGTAAAGACTGAAGCGGTTGATGTTCAACTCGTCGGTGAGATCCGAGATAGACGTGTTCGCAAAGCCCTTGCGCCAAAACACATCCATAGCCACGAGAAGCTTTTCATCTCGGTCGAAGTTGGCTTTTCTTGCCATAAATTACCTGCCTGGGTCTGCTTATCGGGTAATTAAATTGCTTTGGAGGGATGGTACAGAGAACCTCTAGCGTCCGAACTGAACCAATATGATGAATACCCATCTATTCTTGGGTATCAGCCTCCAAATTCATGTGAACTCACAAACGGCATCAAAAATCTCGCTCAGCAAACAGACCCACAACTGTTTGAAAATTTTTGATAGTGAAGTTCTTGACTGATCGTTTATAAACTGGCTACAGTATATCCTAACCAATCGGTTAGAAAAAGATAAAAGGATGTGAAATGAAGCTCTATGAAACCGCAATGACTCCAAGTTGTAAGCGAGTTAGCATTTTTCTAAAGGAAATCGGTGGCGAGGTTGAGCGAATTGCGCTGAACGTTCGTGAGGGCGATAACCTATCTGAACCGTTTAAATCGAAAAGCGTGAACGGCAAAGTGCCTCTACTGGAACTGGATGATGGCACGACGATCTGTGAAAGCGTGGCGATTTGTCGTTACCTAGATGAAGCGTTTGAAAATGATCTGGCGCTGTTTGGTGCTAACCAGCTCGAACGTGCTCAGGTGGAAATGTGGCATCGTGTGGTGGAGTTCCAAGGACTAAATGCGGCATTTCAGGCGTTTCGAAACATGACCGGAGTTTATGGAGACAGAGAACGTTGCGTTGAAGCATGGGGCGAAGAATCAAAACAACGCGTCTACGAATTTCTGCCTGTCTTAGACAAGCGTCTTGAACATAATGATTTTATCGCCGTAGACCATTTTACTATTGTCGATATAACAGGCTTTATTTTGATCAGCTTCGCAATTAAAGGCCTAGAAATTGATGTGCTATCGACGTCGCCAAACATTGCTCGATGGTATAACCAAATTTTAGCTAGACCTGCATTTCAGAGTTAATGTATTGCAGCGAGTGGATGATAGCTCGCTGCTACCACCTTACCGATTCTTAACTCAGCAGGATATTCAAATTTTTTCAGATTTTTCTTATTTTTTCTCCTATCGCCTATAATTGGAAAAACAACCTCAATTTGCTTCGTTGCGTTTTAGAGCCTCGAGCTCTTGGTCCGTAGACGCTCTCTTTCATCATGGAAAGTCTAATAATAGACAAGGAGAGGTCATGAGTATTCAAGTGAAAACTATCAATAATATTCTAATAGCCCTGTTAATGGTTTCGGTTTTTGGTCTATTCGCACTGTACCTCAATTACACACAGCAGAATGAACAGATTGAAAGGCTGCAAAGTCAATTAATCGAAAAAGAGCATCAGATACTAATTTCTAATGAAGCGTTGTCTTACACTCGATATCAACACCAATTATTAGCCGAAGACTACAGCCGTTTTAGAAATGAGCAGTCAGTGACTAGTGTTTTGCGTTAGCCAGTATAGCAACCGTATTAAGGAGGAAGATGAAATCCATTCTTTTGGTCGATGATAGTAAAACAGTCCTGCTTTACATCAGCAGTGCATTGGAAAAGCAGGGCTATGAAGTGGTTGCAGTTGAAGACGGAAGAGCGGCGCTTGAAGTGCTAACCCACCGCCCTGATATTCAGTTTGTGCTGAGTGATTTAATGATGCCTGGAATTAATGGTATTGAATTGTGTCGCCAATTAAAATCTAAAGTTAGCGAGCGTTACATTTTCTTTGTTCTACTGTCTTCTAGAAATGACCAAAGTTCGATCGTGAAAGGCATTGATGCTGGCGCAGATGATTTCGTAGATAAGAAGACGTCTGTAGAGGAACTTCAGGCCAGAATCCGTGCGGGGTTTCGTACTTTAGAACTGCACAACAAACTCGTTGAGAGAAATAAAGAACTCGATGCGGCCTATCAAACAATTCACCAAGACCTGCAGTCTGCGAGTCATCTGATGGAGCAACTACTCCCTGCTGAATCAACTATCCAAAATATACAGTTTAGTTATGTCTACAAACCATGCTCCCAGATTGGTGGTGATATGTTGGGGTATTTGGAGCTCGATGAACAACATGTTGCGTTTTATGTATTTGATGTTTCTGGTCATGGTATTTCTTCAGCTTTGATGGCTTTTTCTATTCAACAGACGCTATCTCAAAGTCAGGGGCCTGATTCGATCACGATGGAGTTGAGAGATGACGGCTATTGCGTAAGTGAGCCTGCATCTGTGATTGAACGGCTAAATCGGCGTTATCAGCAAACTAGAAACAGTCAACATTACTTTACTATGGCTTACGCCATTCTTAACACAAAATCAGGGCGACTTAGCTATTGCACGGCTGGCCACCCTAGGATCTTAGTTTGGCGAGCGAGTACGAAAACGATGGAACAGATAGGTGACGATAACTTTATCGTTGGTGCAATGCAGCCGATGGAATATATCGGTAACCAAATTAGTCTGGATGAGGGCGATGCATTGTGGCTTTATTCGGATGGTTTGATTGAAGCGAGGCAGGGTGAGGAGATGTTTTCACTACAACGATTGGCATCGAGTATAAAAGTTGTTTGCACGCTGACAGTTGAAGACCAAGTGGGAGACGTCTTTAAAAAAGTACAATCTTGGCATAACGAAGATGAGTTTGATGATGATGCCAGCCTTTTACAGGTAAAATGGCATGGTGAGAGGCTCGATTTTAAGGAAAAGAATGTCAAAGAGCGAATTTAAACGAACTTACGGGAGCTCCCTTACTCACTCACGAAGTGCGAGCAAAGACGTTGTTCGGTTTTTGATGGGTCATCAAATCCCCTTAAATGCAATTCAATCATTGGAGCTTTGTGTCGTTGAACTCATGAATAACGCTTATATTCATTCTTACAGTGAAATAGAAGGCCTACCAATTGAAGTGGAGTGTAGGGTTGGGGATGACCAAGTGTCCGGTTTCGTGGAACTGAGAGTCTCTGATTGCGGAGCGCCGATCAATGAAAAGACGTTCATCCAACATAAAAATAAACAGATTGAGGCACCTAACTTAATGGATGACGATAGTTGGTCCTCCTCAGGTCGCGGACTGATGTTAGTCGCTCAATTATCTGACCTGTTTACATTGGAAAAAGGTTTCGAAAACAATACGTTTGTTGTAGTGAAAAGGAATAGGGAGAGAAACTAACAACCAAGCAAAGTCGATTTGCTTCACTTGGTCCCTAGCGTTAATCTGACGGTTGCGTTGTATATCATTGTTATTTTGTATTCGTTGTTGGTGCCGGTGATAGTAACGCCTCCAACTCTTCTGGTGTTAGAATATCACTGATGTTTAACATATTACTTTCATCATCTAGCGCCATCTTTGTACGGTTAAGTAAGTACCTTTTTTGAGTTGGTGTTAAGTCTTTGAGAGACTCAATCAACTCCCTGAAATTGCTATTATTCATTGCCATATTTCCCCCAGTTAAGCCTTGAATTTCTTTATTGCATATTCTTCAAGTAAGTGAAGATTTGTTGATTAATTGCAGCTAGCTCTTTAGTAACTATAGCTATATCTGAGCTATCTGGCGCTGTATCGTTTCTGGTTTTTTCTTCTATTCTTTGAAACGCAATGACCGCGGTGTCTTCTCCGAAACTCTCTAAAATGCCCTTTAAACTATGAGCTAATAGATAGAGTTCTGACCAACATTTGCTTGCATATAGCTCATCTATACGCTCTATATCATTCGTGTGATCTTCAAGGTATGTAGAAAAAACAGTGACGATCAGATCTACGTCGTTATCCATGTATGTATTGAGAACATCAAAATTAATCATGTATACCCCTATTAAACGTTGAGGTAGAGGAATGTTTCGGATAATGAAGGCTTAGCCGAAGGTATGAATGGCATAACCAGTATTTGAGCAGAAATAGTTTGCTTGTCGCTTGAGATAAACTTACAAAAAGAAAGTCATTGTTAAAGATATTTTGACTTATATCCAAACGGCAATGGTCGAAATGTAGGGATGAAAAAACTTCAACTCGCGTGTTTTTAACACAAGTAGCAAAGGGGATGTTTCCAAGTAAAACGCCGAGTCGGTAAGTGTCTTGCAGTCCTAGTTTAAGGCTATCGTTACATACGGACGCCAGACGTTCGCCAACTTTGACTATTCCTTCAGTCAAGGCTAACTCTCCTCATTAAGTACAAGTATAAATTAGCAATCTAGTTGCATATTGGCAAGTAATCTACGGCAAAAAAGGGACTCGCGTCCCTTTTGTATTACTAGCTTTGCTTAGAGTCCTGTTCTATTTGCTTCATAAGCTCGTTGGCTTTCTTCATAGCGCGTCTTGCGCTTGAAGTCCTTCGCTTATTAAGCAATATATCGGAGAAGCGTAAGTATTTATCAGCAGTTTTGAATCTTAAATCGTTAACATCCTGAAAACCAATAGGAAAGTTTTTCGAGAACAGATCCACATCCTTCACCAAGTTATCGAGATGAGTTGTCGTCCTTGCCTTTTCTAGGCGAGAATAAAAGTTTTCAAACTCTTCTTGGAACAGGATTCTAGCGGCATCTTCTGGAAACGGTAGAGGGCTGTTGGAATCTAGCGCTGTCTCATATAATTTCATTTCCAGCACTGCATCTTTCATCGCATTACTTATCTGTAAGTTCTCTTGATGCTCTTCTACGTTTGAAAAGAAGGTGTTCCCAACCTTAATAAGAGCAACAAGTGCAGCTGCGTCTTTCTTTTTGAGTGCTTCAGTGAGGTGCTGACCGAAAACATCGCTAGATAACGAACTTGGCGTGAAAGGATAACCTTGATGAATCTGATTTAACTCATCCTTGAGCTCATAGATGGATTTACTGCCGTCTTCTTTACTGTACCGAGACTTTTCAAGTTGACTGTTGATTTGCCTTGCTATCGAAAGTAACGTGGAGTGCTTGCTTGACTGAATATCTAAGGCAAGAACTTCTATTTTATGTGAGTCAGGGTAGTAGGTTTTTGCTTTATCAAGTATGGACTCAATTTCATCATAATTCGGGTAGTTGTTGGCATCAGAATTCAAAACCTGATCAATTTCAGATTCAAACTCGCTGAGAATATAGGTCTTGTGTAAGCGTAATAAGCCAGCCTTAACGACTGGATGTAAGCTTTTTTCACTATCAATCAGTGCCAAACTTTTTTCTGCTGGCGTATCAAGCTGCCACTCTTGTCCGGCAATTTGATCATTTTGCTTGCTAATAACGGTTTCCAAATTGGCGATGGTTTCTTGTTGCTGCTGATAACCAAATACAATGCCGCTAACTAATAATATACTCGCTGCCGCGCCGCTAGTGATAGGCCAATAGCGCATATTCAATTTGCGTTTCAACTGCTCAGGGGTCAGCTCGTTCGGAATGATGCCAGTTGAAAATACGCTTGAAAATATTGGCCACTTAGATGCAGGCATGTTAGTTGGTTTAGAGACCTTGATCTTCTTTTTGAGAGCTTCATTAACTGGAGTTCTTGCGTAAGGGTGTTTGCAACTCAATAGCTCGTAAGCAATACAAAATAGAGCAAACATATCGTCGCTTAAGTTCGGTTCCTTACCGGATAACAGGTTGAGTGATGCATAGTTGGGAGTATAACCAAGCGTTTCAACATTTTCGGATTTACGTTTAGCCGCATATTGATCCTGCTTTAATTGATGAGTTTTAGATACACCAAAATCAAGCAACTTAACGTTACCCTCAGACGTTAAAATCACATTAGCGGGCTTTAGGTCGGCGTGCACTACACCAAGAGAGTGAGCATATGAGAGTGCATCGAGTACCTGATTTAGGATTGATAAAGTTGCATTAAACTTCAGCCCATGGGGCCTAGAACGCTGTATTAAACTCTCTAATGTTTCTCCGTTAATATACTCCATAACTAAAAAGTATATTTCGCCATCAACACCAAAATCAAAAACCCTAATGATATTAGGGTGGCTTAACCTTTGAGTTTGTTGAGCTTCACGTATTAACATGCGTGCAGTCTCTGGTTGAGAAGCAAACTCTTTCTGTAATATTTTTAACGCAACGTAGGGTGTTTCTGAACCTGAAGATTCAAGAATCCTATCTTTAGCTAAGTAAACATCGCAAAGCCCACCATGCCCAATAACCGACTCAATTTCATACCGATTTTTAACGGTCGCTCCTATTAAGCTTTCGTTAATAACATCTTTGTTATTATTTAATGAGTCATCTTTATTGTTTTTTTTCTTATTAACTAACGGAGTGTTTTCTTTTTGAGACAGTTTTGTATTTGTTTCATTTTTATTTTTAACGGAGGTTTCATTATTAGTGAGTTTGGTTGATTTAATTGCATTGTCTCGTTTTTGAGTCTTTACAATTTTAGTTTTATCTCCGCTTTCTTCGTTATTTATAGAATTGTTTTTATTACTGTCTTCCATCACAAGAACTCCGTATAAATGATGGGGGAATATATACCTTTCTGCTCAATGAAAAGTCATTATGTTAGAATTTCTCGGCCAAACTAACATTCGTTTTTTTATTGATGAAAGTCTAAGTGTCAAAAATTTGAACTTGGTTGGATAATTAAAATTGTTGAACAATACGTGATTGCTTTGATAAAAAAATGATTCATTATTCCGTGCATGATTTTCAATGGCAGTATTAAGATTTTTATTAATCTTACTGTTAATAAAAACGCAGTTAATAATAAAATTAAAAATAATATCTAGCAGGTCTTTGGCGAGGTTTACATGAAGTTGGTTTTAACCATAACAAGTTTTCACAAATTTACTCCAGAGATTGAGAGTGAGTTCGTGTTTGAATCAAGTGATGAACATGCCAAGGTTACATTTGGTAGGTCTGAACAATGTGATTGGACACTACCAGATCCTGAAAGAGTGGTATCCGGAACCCACGGAGAACTGATTAAGTTTGGTGACAAATACTTGATAAAAGACCTCTCAACTAATGGTACTTTTGTAAATAATGCTGTAACTCCTGTGGGTCAAGGAAATGAAATAGCACTAAGCGATGACGATATGGTTAGCTTAGGGGATTATCAAATTTCAGTTTCTATTCAAACAGATACAGATGTATTCAGTCTTGAGACAAGTAAAAGTCTTTCTAGCGCACCCCCTGAAGTAGTCTCAAGTCCATCGGAAGCAGAATTTGTTGACCTAGGCCTTAGTGCTAGTGAACTCTTAAACGAAAGTGTTCCTTCTGACTTTCAGCTAGATATTGGTTTAGTCGATGATTTTATTGATATTCCAAAGCCCGAAAAACAGAGCACCGTATCTGAAACTTTACCGAAAGTTAACCGACAATCAGAACACCTATCGACTCCCAACTTTGATACCAATGGGGGTGAACTTGCGGCTTTTGTTAGAGCGGTGGGTATAGATCCAATGATGATTCCCAGCGATAACCGAGAGGAATGGTTCGAACAACTGGGGGAGTCATTTTCTTTGATGCTAGTTGGTTTAATGGAAACACTGCATAACAGAGCAGTGTTTAAACAAACAAATCGACTTAGTCATACCGCATTTCGTAAGTCAGAAAATAACCCTTTAAAGTTTTCTGCAAACTTAGAAGATGCGATTCATAACTTATATAACCGTCAAACCGCTAGCTTCTTAAAGCCAAATGCAGCCATTAAAGAAGCATTTAATGACATCGAAAGTCATGAGCAAGCCTTAATGAAAGGTGTTGAAGGTACGGTTTCGAGTGTTATGTCACTTGTTGAACCTACTTCTATATACTCAGATGCTTTAGCGAAAGACACGGTTATTAATAAGGTTATTCCAGCTAGGAAATATGCTCAAAGTTGGAAGAGGTTTGAGGATATTCATGAAAAGCTATCCGATGATATTATCAATAAAGAGTCTCCGTTCTATTTAGAAGACTTCGCTAAGCACTATGAATTAGCATTAAAAAACAAAGGCTAGGAATTAGGGTGATGAAAAAGTTTTACCAATATATTTTGTTATTAATTTCAATAGCTTTATTTGGGTGCTCAGCAGCGAACCTAGTTGTTGATCCATACTCAGATTTAGAAATAGCAGCAAGTCATAACATTAATCCTGATTCAAACGGCAGGCCTTCTCCTGTAGTGGTGTATGTATTTGAATTAACGTCAAATACCATTTTCGAAAGCCAGGACTTTTTTTCTATTTATGAAGAAAGTGAAAAAGTCTTAGGACCTGATTTAGTGAATAAATATGAAGTTTCATTAACTCCAGGTCAGAAAGAAACATATCAAGCAAGTATGTCTCCAAAGACAGAATATTTAGGCATTGTCGTAGCGTTTCGAGATATTGAAAACTCAAATTGGCGACAAGTCATTAAAGTGGATAAGACCGGTTACAACACATATCAAGTATTGTTAGAAGATCTGTCTTTGGTCGTTAAATAACGTTTAGTTGGCTAATTATAAATGACGCAATACTCCAAGACGGCTTGGTGCGAAGGAATGTTTTTACGTCCCCAGCACTTCCAACAACAAGAACGCGCAACCTCTCAAGAATTCAAGGGCTTACATCAGTTAGGTGGGGCTTACAATTGGGGAGTTTGGAAATGTCGAGTAAAAAAACACGCGCTAAAAGATGGTCTTATTGAACTTGAGCATCTTGAAGCTGTTTTGCCAGATATGACGTTGGTTAATACGTTAATATCCAACGATTCAGTTTCGCCTCTACTTATTGATAAAAACACTGAAAATACGTTAGTAAAAATAACTCTCCCTCTTTCAAGTGTTACAGGTAAAAACGTTTCGGATGTAAGCGAATCGATCGTCTCTCGTTATGTACTTCAAGATATCGACGTGATAGATAACCTTACAGGACAAGATGAAGAAACCATCCAAGTTGCAGCCCTTAACCTAGAGTTGAAAGCGAGTAATGACAAATTAGCGGGTTATGTGGAGTTACCTATCTTAAGGATCAAAGAGGTAACTCCTGAAGGGGAAGTTATACTAGACGATGAGTACGTTCCTCCGCTTATCAACCTCCTTAGCGACAAAGTTATGTCAGCTTATCTACGTAACGTTATCGCGATGACAAAGATGCGTGCTGACGTTATTGCACAGCGCTTGATTAAGGGTAAATCTGCATCGGCATCTGCTGTTGATTTCATCATGCTCCAAATGCTGAACCGATATGAGGCGAAGTTAAAGCATTTCAGTGAGTTAGATAGGTTACATCCACTGGAATTAGCGACGACACTTAAAGGTTACATTGGTGAGTTAGCCACTTTTTCTAATAAAACTAAAAGAGTCCCAAGTTTGCTTGCGTATGATCACTTAGATGTATCAAGTGTCTATAGCGAGTTGAATCAGATACTCAGTCAGTACCTCAGTGTTGTCCTTGACCAAACTGCGGCCAAACTTCCGTTGGAGCCTCGCCAATACGGTATTCAAGTGACGCCGCTTCCAGATAAACGCTTGCTTGAGTCATGCCAATTTGTGCTAGCAATTAAAGCAGACACCACAACAGATGAAATAAGACGCCTGGTCCCAGCGCAACTCAAGTTTGGCCCGGCAGAACAGATTCGCGATCTAATTAATAATCAGATCAACGGTATAAACGTAGTGCCGTTGAGTGTCGTCCCGAGACAGATTCCTTACCAAACGGGCTATGTTTATTTCGAAGTTGTCAAGAAAGGGCCATTTTGGATGAGGCTAAAAGATAGTGGCGGTATTGCGCTTCACCTATCAGGGCATTTTCCGAATGCTGAACTTGAGCTTTGGAGTATTAATCAATAGGCGCGCTCTGTATGGAACAAACGATAGTAAAACCAACACCGGGTGGAAGAGCACCCGCATCGAAACCACAATCAGAAAAGTCTGTGGATAATACCGTAGTTATCTCAAAAAGTCCTGAATTGGTGAACAATGATTCAGTGGTCGCTTATGGGAATAACTCTCTACTAGCAGAGGCGAATGGCCTGTTATCTATTATCGGTCAAATTCGCTCGACAGCGACTCATTCCGATCCGTTGTTTCTAAAAGAGACATTGGCGCAAAAGCTTAGAGATTATGAGAACCGATTACGTCAGCATGACGTTGATTTGGATACCATTGATACAGCTCGTTATTGTTTATGCTGTTCACTAGATGAAGTTGTCCTTAACACCAATTGGGGTGGGAATTCATTCTGGAGTCACGATTCATTACTTAGCTCCTTCTATGCTAGCAGTCAAGGTGGGGAAGCGTTCTTTAAGCATCTTGATAAGTGCATGGCGAAACCAGATGTGAACTTAGATTTGCTTGAACTAATGTATGTGTGCTTATCTCTCGGGTTTCTGGGTCAATACCGTTTAGAAAAAAATGGACTGGAATCGCACCGGAAATTGAGAAGACAGGTTATTGCTACTCTTAAGACTTATGGGAGAGGAGTCCCTCAGGAACTAAGCAATAGTATCGACCAACACATTTTGAATGGCTCAAAGGCTTCTGATAGAGCTCCTCTTTGGGTTGTATGTTCTGTAACGGCGGCACTATTGGTCTGCATATATATGTATTTTAGTTATGAGCTAAATAAGGCATCCAATCGCACCTTTTCTCAATTAGTCAATTTGATTCAACCACAACAACTTAACCAAGATGCAACGTCAGAATCAAAATCAGCGCCAATTGCAGAAAAGATTTCAATGTATCTAGCAACTGAGATCGGTAAGGGGCTAATCAATGTTGAGCCGCTGCAAGACAGGGTAAGAATTTCGTTAAAGTCTCAAGATCTATTTGAATCAGGTAGTGCTGATGTTGTCGCTTACATCCAACCCGTTATTTCTAAGCTTGCGAGAACATTGGAGTCGACCCAAGGCAAGATCATTGTTACTGGTCACACCGACGATAGGCCTATTTTCACGAGTAAATATCCCTCGAACTGGCACCTATCATTAGCTCGAGCCACTGCTATGTCTGAACAACTGATCTCGAATAGTGCATTAGAAGGGCGAGTGATACCCGAGGGATTGGGGGATGCAAGACCATTAGTTGAAAACAGTAGTGATGAAAACCGAGCTATTAACCGCCGGATTGAAATCGACCTTCTTGTCGCGAATTAATAATAGGTAGATAGAGATGCGTATTAAAGAAATTGGCAGAATATTTACTCAAAGATGGTTTCTCGGTCTTATAGGTGTCGCTGCTTGTTCTATTTTCATTTGGGTTGTTGGTCCACTTATTGCGATAGCGGGATATGAGCCCCTAAAGAGTGACTTTCAACGGCTAGTCACTATTCTAGTGTTGGTGTTGCTTTGGGCGATATTTAACGTTACCAAGCAGCATAAGCAAAAGGTGAAAGAAGACGAAAGTATTCAAACGTTGCTTGAGGTTGATAGCCTATCAGATAAAGAAGCGGCAAGTGAAATTGACTTAATGCGCGAGCGTATTGAGCAAGCTGTCAAAGTAGTGACGAAAACACACAAAGGCAAGAGAAGCTTGTATGACTTACCGTGGTATGTGTTGATTGGCCCTCCTGGAACGGGGAAAACAACCGTATTAAAGCAGTCGGGGTTAGAGTTTCCATTAGGAGACAGCCTTGGCTCTGACTCTATTGCCGGTGTAGGTGGCACTCGCCACTGTGATTGGTGGTTTGCAAATAAAGCAGTTCTTATAGATACGGCTGGCCGGTATACGACACAAGACAGTCAAGAAAAGGTCGACTCTAAAGCGTGGCATGGTTTCTTAGGATTGTTGAAAAAGTATAGAACGCAAAGACCAATTAATGGTGCGATTGTTACGATAAGTTTAGCCAGCGTGATGTCTCAGACTCGAACCGAGCGAAGTCTTCATGCTCGAGCAATTAAGTCGAGACTTCAAGAACTGAAAAACCAGTTAGGCATGCAGTTTCCGATTTACGTATTGCTCACCAAAATGGATTTAGTTGCCGGTTTCAATGAGTTTTTTGCCGATTTAAGTAAGGAAGAGCGAGAGGAATTATTTGGTTTCATGTTCCCTCGTGAAGTGGATGATGAAAGAGGCGTTATTTCTCTATTCAACAAAGAATTTCATGGCATGTTGGAGCGCCTTGATGCCCGTATGCTTAGAATACTTGAAACAGAGGACGATTTAGATAAACGCGCGCTTATCTTTGAATTTCCAAAGCAATTAAGAGTGCTACAAGCTAATCTTGACGAGTTTTTAGCTGAAATTTTTGCACAAAACAGTTTTGAAGAGCCTGCCTTGATTCGTGGTGTGTTTATGTTGAGTTCGGTTCAAGAAGGCTTACCAGTCGATAAGCTGATGAATGAATCAACCAATGGACTTGGGTTAAATCGTTTAGCTCTAGCAAAGAGTCAGACTGGTTCTCATAGTTATTTCGTAAAGAATCTTTTTGACAAGGTTATTTTCAAAGAGCAACTGTTAGGAACAGTTAATCGTCACTATCAAAAGCAGTCAGGTTGGATGCGTCGAGGTGTTTACATTGGATGTACAACGCTACTGCTAGGAGCTTCTGCGCTTTGGTTTATGAGTTATAAGTGGAACTCACAGTTAATTGTCGATACCAATGAACAAGCGAGCCATATTGATGCAATGATTGGCGCTCAAAGTTTAGATTTTGAAGCGGATATTGTTTCAGCTGTAGAAACATTAGATAGGTTGATGACGCTTCCTCTCGGAAAGCAAAGCGACTACGGTGATGCCGACTCTGTAAAGAGGTTTGGTCTCTATCAAGGAGACAAAGTGTCTCAGGCGGCAAACAATGCATATTCTGATGCTTTGACCCAATATTACGCCCCTCTGCTTCTTGATAGCTTGGTGTCAGAAATGGAGAGCAATCAACAGCATCGTGAGTATTTGTACGAAACGTTAAAAACGTATTTGATGTTATTCAATCCAGACAAATATCAACAAGATGAAGTGTTGGCTTGGTTTAACTTTTATTTCGAACGTCAATATCCGGGTGAGCTAAACGCAGACTTAAGAAGACGTTTGCTACAGCACACTCAATATTTATTAGGCAACGATGGACAAGGCTTTACTTACAACACTGCTGCCGTGACGAGTGCTCGAGAAGTGTTGACTCAAATGTCTCTACCTGAACGTGCTTATCAGCGAATGAAAATACAATTTTCTAAGAGTCATGTACCTTCATTTCGCTTGACTGATGTATTGGGACCTAAAGGGCTTGAGCAGTTCGAGCGAGCTAGTGGAAAACCGCTATCACAAGGCATTTCGGGTTTCTACACGTACAATGGTTTTCATAGCATTTTTCAGATTCAGATCAACCGTACAGTAAAAAGCCTAATGGAAGAGAACTGGGTTTATGGTGACGATCTTAAGGCTCATGAAATTGATCAAGACAGTGCCATCCAAGGCGTTCAGTCTCGATACTATCAAGATTATGTTAATGAATGGAAAACGTTGATCGAAGATATTCAATTGAAGCAGGCTCCGAGCCTAGAACTTGCGACAGAGCAAGCGAGGGTTTTATCTGGAGTTGAAAGACCAATCGAATCTTTGTTGAGAGCAATCCAAAAAGAGGTTGCTCTATCAAAAGTATCATTGTCAGAAAATCAAAAAGCCGCTTCTGAAGTTGCTGGTAAAGTTGCCAAAGTTAAGTTTTCAAATACGGCAGATAGACTAGACATGTATTTACCTGAAGAAAACGGCTTCAATGTTGCTCTGCCAGGTAAAGAAGTCGAATCGCATTTTTCAGAGATCTTACGCCTTGGTGAGCAAGACTTTGATGATATTCAACAAGCAATGGTTAACTTGCGTTCGTATTTAAGTGACTTATCAAGCTCTGGTAACAATCAGAAAATTGCCTACAAAAGTATTTTAGATGGAACCGTTACACAAGATGTCGCAGCTTCCTTCGCTCGTGCTAAAGAACTTTTGCCGAGACCATTTAATCAATGGCTAGGTGAGCTTTCTCAAGAGTCGGTTAAGTTTGCGGAGAGCGGTTCGAAGGATCATCTAAATCAACTCTGGGTAACACAGGTGGTCCGCCCTTATCAGCGGACTATTGCTGGCAGATATCCATTCGAGCCCAACGCGAGCAGAGAAGTTAGATTGAAAGACTTTAAGCGATTCTTTGGTTATGGAGGTACGCTTGACGCATTCTTCCAAGAATACCTCGAACCGTTTGTGGATACTTCGAAAAGTCGTTGGCGATTAGAAAAGGAAATTGGAGTTCGTCCAGAAACACTAATGGTCTTTCAAAGAGCGCAACGTATCAGGCAGTCTTTCTTTGAATCTGATAATTCATTACGCGTAGAGTTTGGGATGAAGCCTGTTTATCTAGACCAGCACATTACTCGATTTGTCTTAGAGTTGGGTGGACAAGATTTGGTTTATAAGCATGGACCAGCAAGAGCTAAATCGTTGAGTTGGCCTGCCGGTCAAGATCAGACTCGAATTGTGTTCACACCACCTGAATCTAAACGCGAAATTGCGCATACCTATGAAGGTGAGTGGGGCATATTCAAGCTTTTGGATCAATCACTTAAAGCAAGGCCAGAATCGCGTAAAGACAATATAGTTATGATTGATTTAAAGGGAAATAAGGTGCAGCTAGAGCTTATTCCTTCTAGTGCCATTAATCCGTTTTGGTCAAATGAAATGGAGAGGTTCAGATGTCCACGAACCTTATAACATCAGGCTGGGGCTATATCGGTAAAATGCCTGCAAAAGGGGACTTTGTGAAAGATGGTTTATCACAAGATTTCTCGGAGCGTTGGCATGATTGGCAACAGGCGGTTATTGCAGTCAGCAGGGAACAACTGGGTGAAAGCTGGAATGAGCACTTTTTAACGGCTCCTGTGTGGCACTTTGCTTTGGATATTAGCTATTTAGAAGACTCAACCTACATTGGTAGCATGATTCCTAGTGTTGATGCATGCGGTAGATACTTTTTCTTTACTATAGCTCGTGCCGTAAAAGGTGAAGCTGCGCAATATTGGGGTGACAGAGCTTGGACCGAGGACAGTGCCGCTCTTGCTCTTTCAGTACTTGAGGACGACTTTGTCTTTGATGTTTGGCATAAGAGTACTCAAGAAAAAAATGACCTCGTTGCGAATGTAACAAGTGAAGTGAAGCCTCTAGAGTTTCTTTATCAAAGCCAAATATCTACAGTTTTTCATGATCACGGCAATACTGATCAAAACACGCTTTTGAATTACCTCATTAAAGAAAAATTGAGTAAACCATGTTTTTGGTGGACTGAAGGTTCAACGAAGGTTGAACCATGCATGTTCATTACTAGTGGATTTCCTTCAATTGGTCAGTTTTCAGCCATGCTTGATGGCGGCTGGAAAAAGTGGAATTGGTAGGATAGAAGAATGAATTGGAACTATTTTACCTTTGCTAAATCGCACGCAGGAAAAGTACGCCCTTATAACGAGGATGCTCTGTTGGATATGACAGAACAGCATATTTGGGTGGTTGCCGATGGAATGGGTGGACACAGTGCTGGCGATATAGCAAGCCAGATGCTAGTGGATAGAGTCGCGCGTCACATGCAGGATGTCTCCAATACTAATATCGATGATATCCGAAGAGTGGTTCAAGAAGCGAACTTAGAAATTTACCAATACGCACAAAATCACTTAGACGGTAAAACGATGGGAACAACACTTGTTTTGTTGTTTATTCAGGATGGGTATTACCACTGTCTTTGGGTGGGTGATAGCCGAATTTACCAGCTTAGAAGTGGTAATTTTGTCCAAAAAACACGTGATCATAGTCAAGTCATGGACTTAGTGGATCAGGGCTTATTGGCATTTGAAGATGCCGAATCGCACCCTCTTGCAAATGTTATTACCAGAGCTGTTGGGGTCGACGAAAGTGTCACTATTGATCAAGTTTCAGGGCAGTTGGCTGACGGCGATCAGTTTCTACTCTGTAGCGATGGACTCTCTAAGGAACTTACGAGTGATGAAATTCATCGGACATTGTATGCAGACTCAGTCAACCAAGCTGGATTAGCGCTCATGCATTCGGCTTTGGTTCGGGGCGCAAGTGATAACGTAACTTGTGCTTTGATCAAAGTTCGCCAAGCGCAAACGGAGTGCGAAGCAGTAACTAGAGAAGACGCGACGATACCTGTCTTTCTAAGAGGGAGAGCTTATGAGTAATGAAATGTTTGATTGGTATGAACAAGCGTTGGCTCCTATATCTCAAGAAAATCCTACAGGTATTGATCCTAGAGAGGATGTATCACCACAGTCTGCTTACTATCGGTTGAAAGATCAGCGTATGGCCGCCCGCAACGCTGAACGTAATGCTCTTATAGAAGAAGAAAGTATCTATACCCACAGTAATTTATGGCGAGTATTTATTGAAGATGTCCCAGAAATACTCACGAATCAGTCTAAAGATTTGGAATTTGTTGCCTGGCTTATAGAAGCCCTAACTCGATTGTATGGTTTTCGTGGTATGGGCGTTGGCTACAAACTCGCAACCAGTTTAATTGAGAACTTTTGGGATGATCTGTACCCAATGCCTGATGAAGATGGTATTGAGACAAGAATATCGGCGATTATTGGCCTCAATGGTATCGATAGTGAAGGAACACTTATTTTTCCAATTGCTTGTATACCATTGACTGACTTAGGCGTGGAGCAAGCTTATGCCTATTGGGAATATCAGCAAGCTATAGAGCTTGAGCGCTTAGACGAAGATAAGCGCCGAAATCGAGTCGAGCTTGGGGCTGTTGAGCTATCTGAAATTATAACTACGGTTAAGTCGACTTCTGATACGTTTTATCAAGAATTAATCACGGATTTGGAGTTCGCTACAGAATCATTTAATGAATTCAGTCAGCGATTAGACGAAGCGGTCGGTGATGTGACTCCTAGCTCTTATATATCAAAAAGACTCGAATCAATACACTCGGCATTAAAGCACCTTCTAGGAGATCGTTTCAATCAACCACAAGCCGTGTTTGAAGAGCTAGAGGATCTTGATGAATCTTCTTCTGAACAACCGTTAAGTTCACAAAGTTGTGATGCATTATTAGCGACAAACATGAAATCACGAGAGCAGGCAATTAGACAATTGCAGCAAGTAGCTGATTTCTTCCGAGAGAGTGAACCTCACTCACCAGTTTCTTACTCCATCGAACAGATTATTCGTTGGTGTGGGATGCCTCTGCCGGAGTTACTGGCGGAACTTATCTCCGACGGGGATGCAAAGAAAAGCTACTTCCGTTTGGTTGGCATAGCAGAACAAAATGAAAATTAATAAAGGGAGAATGGTATGACGAGTATCCACTCGAAACTATCACGAGTACGGAAGCCTCGTGTCCACATTACCTATGATGTTGAAACTGAAGGTACGACTCTTAAGAAAGAACTGCCTTTTGTTGTAGGTGTAATGGGTGACTTCGCTGGTCAAAACACAGAAGCGTTGAAGCCATTAAAAGACCGCCGTTTTATTCAGATAGATCGAGATAACTTTGACGATGTACTCAAAAAAATGAATCCATCGGTGAAGTTTAAAGTTGCGAATAAGCTTGCGAATGACGATTCACAGTTTGAGGTCGATTTAAACTTTAAATCAATGCAAGACTTTGAGCCTGCTGCGATCGTAAATCAAGTTGATCCACTACGCCAATTGATGGAAACGCGTAATAAACTGCGTGATTTGATGACAAAAGTTGACCGCTCAGAAGAGCTTGAAAATATCCTAGAGGATGTTTTGAACAATACAGACAATCTGGCAAGACTTGCAGGCGAGTTAGATCTTGGCAAGAAAGCGAAGTCAGACAGTACTGAAGGAGCGGAATAATGACGACTGAAGCTGAAAAACAGTTAGATCCAACTGTTAATGAACAGACAACTTCATTCTTAGATCAAGCTATTGGTGCGACTAAGCAGACCGAAGCTTCTCGTGCTGAGGAGCTGATTAAAACGCTCGCTGAAGAAGCAATGAAAGGGACAGTTACTTGGAACAAAAACCTAACAGTAACTTTTCGTGAAGCGATTAATTTGCTCGATAGGCAGATTTCTGATCAGTTGTCTGAAGTAATGCATCACCCAGAATTACAGAAACTCGAAGGTTCTTGGCGCGGCTTAAATTATCTAGTGATGAATTCAGAGACCAGCTCTACTCTGAAAGTTCGCATGATGAGCATGACCAAGAAAGAGCTACATAAAGACTTGAGCAAAGCTGTTGAGTTTGATCAAAGCCAGATCTTTAAAAAGGTTTACGAGTCTGAGTTTGGTAGTGCTGGTGGTGAACCGTATGGTGCATTGATTGGAGACTATGAGTTTACCAACCACCCAGAAGATATTGAGTCGTTACGCCTAATGTCAAATGTAGCGGCTTCTGGCTTCTCTCCATTCTTGTCCGCAGCTTCACCAGCACTATTCGGCTTTGATGAGTGGACTGAGTTGTCAAAACCACGCGACCTAGATAAGGTATTTGAATCACTAGAATACGCCCAATGGCGTTCGTTCCGCGAGAGTGCCGATTCGCGCTTCGTTAGTCTGACGATGCCAAAAGTCCTTGCTCGTTTGCCATACGGACAAGCTACCGCTCCAGTCGAAGAGTTTGGGTTTGAAGAGTTCGAAGTAGATCCTGTTTCAGGTATTGCTGTTAACGCTGAACATAACGACTACTGTTGGATGAACTCTTCGTATGTTCTTGGTGTTAAGTTAACCGACGCATTTTCAAAATATGGATTTTGTACTGCCATCCGTGGTGCAGAAGGCGGCGGTCGAGTGGATAACTTGCCAACGCATTTCTTCATGAGTGATGATGGCGACCCTGATATGAAGTGCCCAACAGAGATTGGTATTACCGACAGACGTGAGGCGGAGCTTGGTAAGCTTGGTTTCTTACCGCTTTGTCACTACAAAAACACCAACTATGCAGTGTTCTTTGGTGCGCAAACCTGTCAAAAACCAGCGAACCATGAATCCCCTGAAGCAACGGCCAATGCGGCCATTTCTGCCCGCCTACCTTATATGATGGCAACATCTCGTTTTGCGCATTATTTGAAAGTAATGGCTCGAGATAAAATTGGTAGCTTTATGGAAGCAGAAGACGTTGAGTCTTGGCTGAACCGCTGGATCCTAGGTTACGTCAATGCTTCTGAAGGCGGTGGTCAAGAGATCAGAGCGAAATACCCTCTAGCAGACGCTCGTGTTCAGGTTAAGGAAATTCCTGGCGCACCTGGTTCTTACAATGCCGTAGCATGGCTGAAGCCTTGGTTACAAATGGAAGAACTGACCACATCTTTGCGACTTGTGGCAAAGATCCCTCAGTCAGGTGGATAAGAAATGAATTGGCTGGTCGAAAGGCCAGCCATGACCAATCTTTATGTTCTAGATGGAATTAGCAGTGTCACTTAACTTTCGCGACCCTAGCAAGCTAAAACATGAGTTCAGTACCGGAGGCTATGCTGAACTTGATAGCCCGTGGTTGACTCGATTCAATGAATCTTCTGATCTTGTAGCGTCAGCGCGAATTTGGCTAGAAGGTACACGTTCAAGAGATTTGGACAGCTTTCGTCATAGTGTGATGAACACAATTAACCGCATTGATGAGCTATTAGAATCTCAACTAAATGAAATATTACATCATCCTGAGTTTCAACAGCTCGAAAGGGGGTGGGTTGGAGTTAGGTATTTATGTGAACAGGTTGATTCTCGTTCATCGGACTCTGTAAAAGTTAAGGTTTTAACGGCGACATGGAATGAAATCAGTAAAGATGCTTTAAAAGCCATCGAGTTTGACCAATCAGCACTATTTAAGTTGCTCTATCAAAATGAATATGGCATGGCAGGGGGAGAACCCTTTGGTGTGGTGGTTGGAGATTATCAGCTTCGCTGTGATCCTAGTAAAAATTATTTTGATAGAGATCTGTCTGTGTTGAGTAAGATCTCTCAGTCTGCAGCTGCAGCATTCAGCCCATTTATCATGTCTGCATCGCCAGAGATGTTTGGTGTTGATAGTTTCGCTCAACTCTCTGCGATAAGAGATATAGCAGCCCAATTTGAACAGGAAGATTATGCAAAGTGGCGTAGTTTGAGAGATAACGATGACGCTAAATTTATTGGTTTGACTGCACCTAACGTCTTGTTCCGTCAGCCATACAAAAGTGATGGCTCGCGGAATGATAAATTCAATTTTCAAGAACACATCTACGACTCCAACCGAGATTTGCTATGGGGGAGTAGTGCGTACTGTTTTGCTGCTGTATCAATTAGAGCATTTCAGGAACATGGTTGGTTCACGCATATGCGAGGGATTAAACAAGGCGATTACAGTCAGGGTATTATCGTCGCTCCTACAAGGAGCACGATGCGTGTTAATGGCAAGAATGATCGTGAAAGATGTCCGTTAAACTTGAAAATCACTGAGAGAAAAGAACAAGAATTGTCTGAGTGCGGTTTTATTTCTATTTCTCCAATACCTGAGACTGATATGGTAGGGATGACCTCGAATGTATCTCTCTACAAGCCCAAACAATACGCAGAAAAGCATATTTCAACGAATGCAAAACTGACATCGATGTTGCAATACACATTGTGTGTATCGCGAGTCGCACATTATCTCAAGGTTATGGGGCGTGACAAAATTGGTGGGTATCAAGACGCAGAAAGCCTAGAGCGTGACTTTCAACGCTGGTTACACCAGTACACTACCGCATCAGATGAAGCGTCTGATGAGCTTCGAGCTAAATACCCCCTAAATGAAGCGAAAATTACAGTTCGAGAGAAAAGAGAAACTCCTGGACATTATTACTCAGTTATCCATTTGCGACCGCATTTTCAACTCGATCAAATGGTATCTAGCATTAAATTAATTACCGAATTATCACCAGAGCACATGGTGTAAGGAAATAACAATGACTCAATGGAAAAATGCTTTGTCCCAAGGCCTATTGCAACACGCTCTAGAGCAATTAATTGATGAAATTAAAGCCACCCCTAAAGATGCGAGCTTGAGAAGTTCCTTCATTGAGCTTCTTTGCATTGATGGGGACTTCGAGCGTGCGGACGCTCAGCTCATGCAATCGATTAAATTGTTTCCTGAGTATCTGCCTGGTGCAAGTCAGCTACGACATTTAGTGAAAGCAGCTCAAGCTAGAAAGGATTTTATCAATGGTGCGGCTAGTGCCAAAGTATTAGGTGATGAGGAATTAACTAAAGAGCTTGTTCGATTTAATCTTGCTCTCGGAAATCAAGAGTACGAAGAAGCGTCACGTCTATCGCATCGCATTGAAGAGCGTCGTACTATTAAAGGGTTTAACGTAAACGGCACAAACTACGAAGATGCTAGAGATATTGATGATCGTTTAGGTGGTTACATTGAACTGTTTTCTACAGCAGGTAACTATTTTCTTGTACCCATATCGAGCATCCATACGCTAGAAGTTAAAGCACCTACTTCTTTGTTAGAAAGTATTTGGCGACCTGTCGAGTTTGATATCGATGGACTTGGTGAAGGCGAAGGCCATATGCCTTTGACGTATGTCGACTCAGAGACCGATGCACAAAAGTTAGGCCGAGAAACGGATTGGAAGCAGATTGGTGAGCAAGAATCTTTTGTTGGCTTGGGTCAAAAATGTTGGTTAGTCGGTGACTCAGCGCTTCCAATCTGTGATTTGACTACATTATTAGAACAGAAACAAATAGCGTAGAAATATCATGTCGTTAACCGTTTCTCTGCTCGACAAATTGATAGATAGTGATCCTCTCACTCGAGATGAGAAAGACTTCCCTGCAAGCCAGCAACAGATGTTGAGCAGCTTACTTAGAGATCTAGAGTCGATGCTGAATAGTCGTATTGGATGGAAAAATATTCCTGATGATCTTCTAGAGGTTCGTTATTCAATATTGAACTATGGGCTGCCAGATTTTTCCTCAATGCCCTATAGCAGCCAAGAAGGGCAGAATCAGCTTTGCGACATCGTTCATGATGCAATTAAAGAGTTTGAGCCGAGGTTAAGGAACCCTCATGTCCAGATTTCGGACGAGAAAAACGCTATTGATAGGGTATTGAGGTTACAGATAAATGCCACTTGCTTAATTGATAACAGTATTCATGAAGTGCGATTCAATTCTGAAGTAGAGCCGGTAAATTTAGGTATGAAACTGAGTAGAGCAAAATGAGTGAAGAGTTTCTCAAGTACTATAATCGCGAGTTAGCTTATTTGCGTCACAAAGGGCAAGAGTTTGGTGAGCAGTATCCCAAGATTGCCGCGAGACTTCGTATTAGTGAGGAACAGGTTGACGATCCACACGTAGAAAGATTGTTAGAAGGCTGCGCATTTCTAACAGCAAGGATTAGACAAAGCTTAGACAATAGTTACCCTCAGTTTACAGAGTCTTTGATGGGACAGTTATATCCGGATTTTCACGCCCCAATCCCGTCAATGTCAGTCATTAAAATGAGCTGTTCTAACTCCACTTCCTCTTATTTTGATGTAGAAGAAGGCGAGCGAGTTGTTATCGGTGCTACTGGATATCATGAATGCGAGTTTAGAACTTGTTATCCGGTCAGAATGTATCCTGTTGATGTGACCTCTGGCGTTTTTAAAAATGCGCCTTTCAAGCCAGTTGGCTCACGATGGGAAAGCAATGCTCATTCAGTTTTGAAAGTACAGCTCACGGCTCAAGATGAAGAGACTCCTCTTGGTGAAATGGGGATAGAACGGCTGCGCTTCTATTTAAACGGTCAATCTCAATTGACTTTTAAGCTCTACCAAATGCTGTTTCAAAACCTAATTGGTTTATCTGTTGTTGTGGATGGCAAAGAAGTTCGTCCTTTAACCAAAAGACATCTTTCTGAAGTAGGATTTTCAGAAGATGAGAAAGTTGTGCCATACAGTAAAAGAAGCTTTTCAGGAGCAAGATTACTTGTTGAGTATTTGCACTTTCCTGAGAAGTTTATGTTCTTTGATATCACCGAACTTGGATTATCTGAGCTAGATCTTGGAGAGCAAGTCGAACTGTATTTTTACTTTGATACCAACGATGACTGGCTTCCAAAGCAAGTGGACGAAGAAAGCTTAATGGTAGGTTGTGTGCCTGTAATCAACTTATTTAAAAGTATTATGGAGCCTAAGCGTATTCTACCAACTGAATACGATTACCACTTGTCTCCGCAATACCAAGAATCTGAAAGTAATGAGGTTGTCTCAATTTCTGACGTAACGTTGAGAAACTGGAACAAAACGTACCACAATTTGCCATGTTATCACGCTGGTGAGCACACGCATTATACAAACACTAGTGAGATTTATTGGTTGATGAGACGTGAGGATAAGAACTGGGCTGGTGGGTATGATGAGCCAGGTAGAGAAACTTACATTTCTTTTGTTGATAAAAAACATCAATTGTTCAGCCCGGATAGCCGGGAAAACTGGTTAATGTACGTGGAAGCTGAGTGCTGTAACCGCAACTTAGCGCAGAAACTTCCATTTGGAGGTGGGCTGCCGCAAGTATCTTTACCGGAGGTAAATGACAATTTCGAATCTGTTCGTTGTTTAGTTTCTTTATCAGAAACTATTCGGCCAGAAATGGATGAAAGCACACGATGGCAGTTAACTAAGCTTTTAACTTTAAACCATTTTACCGAGGAAGATGGTTTAGCAACTTTGAAGCAGACCCTTAATCTCTATGCATTTTCTGGGACAGCAGAAACGAAAGCGGTAATCGATGCTTTAACTAAGTTAGAGTTTGAGCCTACTACAGGAAGAATTAGTCAGAAAGGCAAAGTTGGATTTGCGCACGGTATAAAAATTATTTTGACGGTTTCTGATCAAATTTTACCTAAAGAGCAGATCTTTCTCTTAGGTAGTGTTTTATCTGTTTACTTCTCGCAATATGCTGAAATTAACATTTTTACGCAGTTAGAAATAAGAATTAAGTCCACGGGAAAGTCTTTCCACCTATGGCCCGCATTAACTGGCGATAAGGTGTTGCTATGAGCGCGGAACAATTTTATCGAGAATTAAAGCAACATCCATTGTTTGAAGCGATTCATCTTATTGAACACGAAGTTCTGCAAGCAGAGGCGCAAATAGGAACAGATGCGTTACCGAAGCATGAAAAGCTAAACTTAAAGGTTAATCCATCATTAGGTTTTGAAAATGCTCAGCTTTGTGAACTGAAAAATATAGATGACAGCAAGTTAGAGATTGAGACCAATTTAATAGGCCTAACGGGTGAGCAAGGTGTGCTTCCCCAGCACTATAGTGAATTAGCTTTACATCGCCAAAAAGAAGGCGATACGGCTATGGTGGACTTCTACGATATTTTCAATCATCGCTTATTATCTCTTTATTATCGATGTTGGCAACTGAGTCAGCTGACTGTTCAGTCTCGTGCGCATGCGCAGGGCGCGCGTTCGCCGTTAGAAAGCTGTAAATCGGCATTAACTGGGAAAGGGAGTTCACTGTCCCGGCACTATGGTGGTGTGTTTGCTTCACCAGTGAGAAGTAAAGGTGGACTGAAAAGTATTCTTGAATGTTTATCTGGATGCCAAGTAAAAGTTCATGAATTTCAAGGACAATGGTTACACCTTACAAAAGAAGAGCAAACACGCCTTGCATCCCGAACTATGCCTGAAGGGCAGTTTGCTCAACTTGGTTTAGGAGCGTCTTTGGGTTCGAAAGCATGGAACATCAACGCGGGGACAACAATAGAATTTCTGCCAAAAGATAAACAGCTAGTTAGTAAATTGCTTCCTAACCAACCCAATATAGCAATCATTAAGAACGCTGCTTATGAGTTGATTGGAAAACATAAACAACTGAAGTGGCAGCTCACCACCAAACATAGTTTGCTACCACAAGCTTGTTTATCGAAACAGCAGGGGCAGTTAGGTATTGGTTCTGTGCTTAAAAAACACGAACGTACAAAAGATCGAACTATAACAATTACTATTTAAAGGAAATGTAATGGCTTCACTCTCACTTTCAGCGTTGGTCGAAAGATTGTCTCCTCAGGCTAAGGAAACACTTGAACAGGCAGCTGCGATGGCAAGCTCCCGAACTCATCACAGTATTGAAATGTCTCACTGGTTAATGATGATTATCCGCCATCCTGACGATATTTACTCTGAAGTTTTTGACGAATTTGATGTCGATAAAATCAAGGTTGAAACCGATATTCAAAAGGCATTAGAAAAATACAAAACAGGATGCCAGTCGGTGCCTGGGCTATCAGCTCATACGGTGACTGTTATGCAAAATGCCTTGTTGTCTGCAACCATTGAATTCAATCAAGAACAGTTGGGGTGCATCCATCTTTTATTTGCCTACTTGTCTGATGATACGTTAGTCAACATGGCTGGTTCGATTAGTCCTGAACTAAACAAGATAGAACCATCTCGCTTATTGAACTTTAAAGAAAGTAATGCGCCTCAATCAAGATCGAATGACTTAGCGCAGTCAAACGCGAATTCCGCCTTGAATCAATTTACAACAGACCTTACTGAGCAAGCTAGGGAAGGTAAAATAGATCCGGTGATTGGTAGAGATAATGAAATTCGCCTAATGATCGATATTTTATTAAGACGCCGACAAAACAACCCGATTCTTACGGGAGAAGCTGGTGTTGGAAAAACAGCCGTTGTTGAAGGTTTGGCGCAAAAGATCATTGATGGCGATGTACCTCCCGCTCTGCAAAATGTGGCAATTAAATCTCTGGATTTGGCGTTACTGCAAGCCGGCGCAGGCATGAAAGGTGAGTTTGAAAACAGGCTTAAGAACCTTGTTAAGGAAGTAAACGACGCTCCCCAGCCTATTATATTGTTCATTGATGAAGCTCATGGCCTAATTGGCGGTGGTGGGCAAGCGGGCCAAGGTGATGCGGCGAATATTCTGAAGCCAGCATTAGCGAGAGGTGAACTCAGAACGATCGCAGCAACAACGTGGGCAGAGTATAAAAAGTATTTTGAAAAAGATGCAGCTTTAACTAGGCGTTTTCAAGTCGTAAAGGTTGATGAGCCTGCCCCTGAACTCGCGATCGAAATGTTACGAGGCTTACTTGATGTAATGGCACAACACCACGATGTTCATATCACTAACCAAGCTCTCAATGCAGCGGTCCAACTCTCAGCTCGATACATTAATGGTCGTCAACTGCCAGATAAAGCGGTTTCTGTTTTGGATACGGCCTGCTCTCGAGTTGCGTTAAGTCAGTCATCTACACCGGGAGGCCTAGATGCGAAAAGAAATAAACTTAAAGCAAAGCAAGCTGAGTATGAGCATCTTAACCAAGAGAATCGGCTAGGAGCATCTCTTGATGTGCAGCTGCAAAGTGTCCGAAAAGAGATTGATGCGCTATCTAATGACATTATTGAATTAGAAGTACTTTGGGAAAAAGAAAAAGAATGGGTAAATGAAGCTAAGTCACTTAGAACCCAAATAATCCAGGAGGGTTCTGAGACTGCGAGAGACAAGTTACAAGAGCTTGAAAATAACCTCTCCGCTAACTCACAGCCCTTAGTTTTTTCGCATGTAAATGAAGCGCTAATCGCAGAAGTTATTTCGGATTGGACCGGTATACCGCTGGGTAAACTTCAGGATGATGAAATCCAAGCAGTATTGGGTTTGAAAGAAAGTTTGTGCAAGCGAGTTGTCGGGCAGGATCACGCTTTAGAGCTCATGTCTGAAGTGATAAAAACTGCGAGTGCGCAGCTCACGGATGAGACACGACCAAATGGTGTATTTCTCCTAACCGGACCAAGCGGAGTGGGTAAAACCGAATCGGCTTTGGCGATTGCAGAGAAAGTGTATGGTAGTGAAGAAAATGTCACGACTATCAATATGTCGGAATTTAAGGAAGAGCATAAAGTCTCATTGCTATTAGGTTCTCCTCCTGGTTATGTCGGTTATGGAGAAGGAGGTGTACTGACTGAAGCTGTTAGACGTAAACCTTATAGTGTAATTCTCCTCGATGAAATGGAAAAAGCGCACCCTGGTGTTCAAGATATTTTTTATCAGGTATTTGATAAAGGCTCAATTAAAGACGGTGAAGGTCGAGATATAGACTTTAAAAACACTATTATTATTATGACCGCGAATACAGGGACCGAAACGACGATGTCTTTGTATTCTGATCCTGATTTAGCTCCTGAGCCGTCAGCACTAAAAGATGCTTTACGCGATGATTTGTTGGTTGACTTTAAACCTGCATTTTTAGGGCGTGTGAATGTATTACCCTATTTGCCTCTATCAAAAAAAGTATTGATAGAAATAACAAAATTAAAATTGGATAAAATTACGACTCGTATTCGTAAGCACTATAACGCTGACCTGTTTTTTGATGAGGAACTAATTAATGATATTGTAGACAATAGCAATGAGTCTGGGAGTGGTGCGCGTGTGGTACAAACAACCATAGAAAATACATTGCTTCCGAAGATTTCTCATGAAATATTGCATGCAATTCTTAATGATAAGACGTTTGATGAAATTATTGTTAAAGGTACAACTAGTGGACTTGATGTCTCAATAGTTTAACATCCTTTACACTCTCAATAATAATTGGGAGTTGGTTCATATTAACTATTATTTTTTATAAAAAACGCTTAAATTAAATCTTATTTAAAGATATAACAGGGCGTATTTAAAATGAAGTTTTTGATACATTAATCACTAATTATCACCAAACGTCAGATAATTAAATTACTACGATATATGTCAATTAATAATGCTATAGGAGATTAGCATGCAGTCTAATACGTATCTTAAATACGCAGATATTAAGGGTGAGGCAACAGCCGAGCAATACAAAGATTTGATTACACTACTATCTGTAGATTGGAGTGTAGGTCGTGAGATCTCATCATACACTGGTACAGCGATGGACCGTGAAGCGAGCGCTACTCGTCTATATGATTTGACTATCACCAAACTTCAAGACCGTTCTTCTCCTGACTTATTTAAAGAAGCGACGATTGGTAAAGGTAAACCAGCGGTTTTCCATATTACTAAGCAGGGTGAGAAGGTTGAAGAGATCATGAAGATCGAACTGACTGATGCGATGATTTCTAACTACTCAGTTTCTATCCAAGACGATCGTCCAGTTGAAACTATCACAATTTCTTACACAGAAATGATGATGACAGTGACTCCTACTGACGATAAGAACAACACTTCTGCTCCATTGGTATACGGCTACAGCGGTGTTAAAGGTCAACAAATGTAATTTTCATGCGGGGGAGTATTCCTCCGCATTTTTTTGAAAGAAGTATTTAATGAAAAGAGCAACTCAAGATAACAATTTCATCCGAATTTCTTCCCCATTCGGTAAAGATGCCATCATACTAAACTCGTTTGAGTATAGAGAAGAGATCTCAGAACTTTTTTCATTGCGTGCTAAAGCTTACTTTAATGATCAACGAAGTGAGTTAAACGAAATTATTGGTAAGGAAGTTACCATTACCCTTGAAAATAATGAGGATGTTTCTTCAAATCCTCGTTATATGCATGGTTATGTTTCTGCTGCAAGATTAGAAGGGAAAAGGGTTTCTAATACACATAAAGGCGAAAATTATAAAAACATAGAATTATTAATAGAGCCTAAATTACGTTTCGCTGAATATCGAAAAAATTGCAGAATATTTCAGCATAAAGATATAAAGGAAATTATCTCTGAAGTACTATCGGAGCATAGTGTTGCCTTTAGTTTTGAGTTAACCAAGTCCTATCCTAAATACACATACAAAGTACAATATGAAGAATCAGATCTTGAATTTGTTCGACGTCTGTTATCGGAGGAGGGGCTATCATTTAGTTTTACACATACTAAGTCTGCCCATACGCTCAATATTTTTGATGACATCAGTTTTTATAAGCCGGGTACTGAGTTTTTAGTCGATTTTGATACAGGTACGGCGAAATCTAGCCACATTTCTTCTTGGCATGAAACGCAAATTCTGACTACTAAAGCGAGTCAAAAGTCAGGCTATAACATGCTCAAGCCTTCTTCGAATCCTAAAAATACTGCAAAGGGTGAAAGTGATTTTTTTACAGTACCTGGAAGCGAGTATTTTGAATACATGGGTGAAATGGAGAGCAATGATCAATACGCACTGAGAAACACGCATGCAATAGAAGCACTACAGCAAAATGCATATTTGTGTCGTGGCGAGGCTACGTGCAGAACATTCAGTGTGGGCAAGTGCTTCAAGTTTAAAAAGCATGAAGATAAATCTCGAGTCGGCAAAGAATATGTACTGTCTTCTGTTTTTTTGTCTGCTGCTGTTTATAACCAGACTGGTCAAGGTGGGACCGGTGCGCAAGGTGTCAAAGTCTCGTTTAGTTGTGTTGACTCAAAGACAATCCTGCGTCCTTCAGTTAACTACCCGAAACCTCAGATGAAAGGTTTGCAAACCGCAGTAGTTACGGGGAACAAAGATGGTGAAATTTACATAGACAAACATGGCCGTATCAAAGTTCAGTTTCACTGGGACCGTGTTGGTAAATACGATGTAAATAGTTCATGTTGGATTCGTGTTGCGCAAAATATTGCAGGTAACGGATGGGGGTCGGTGTTTCACCCTAGAGTCGGACAAGAGGTCATCGTCGAGTTTGTTAACGGAGACCCTGATCAACCAATCGTTACGGGGTCACTATATAACGGTAGTCAACTCCCTCCTTACGCTTTACCAGAGCAAAGTTCTCAGAGTGGTTATAAATCACGCTCTGTACAAAAAGGTACATCCAATTTTAATGAGTTGCGCTTCGATGATAAGCCTGGTGAAGAGCACATTTATCTTCATGCTGAAAAACTGTTCCAAATGCTAGTTGAAGACTGTGTTGATATCGCCGTTGAAAACAGTAAAACCGAAAAAGTGACCAATGATGTTAATCAAGAGGTTGGTCAGAACGCGAGCTTGAAAGTAGGTAAAAACTTTTCGAATGAAACGGGTGAAGTACTGTCTTTTAATGCAGGAAAGAGCGTCGAGATCAAAGTAGGTGGTGCTTCTATTCAGATGTCTAGCTCTGGAGAAATCAATATCAAAGGTAATAAAATATCCATTAACGGCTCAGCTATTGCTCTTAAAGCTGGGCAAATTTCATTGAACTAAGGTGATTTAAAGTGGGTAAACCAGCCGCAATTTTGGGCAGCTTTCATCTTTGCCCTAAAAAAACAGGAAAGATACCGCATGTCGGTGGTCCCGTCGTTGTTGGTTCACCAAACGTAACGATTGGCGGGATACCTGCGGCAAGACAAGGCGACAAGCTTATTTGTATCGGTCCTCCGGATAGTATCTCAGCAGGTTCTTCTAGCGTAACAATCAACGGTAAACCAGCCGCAAGAGTCGGCGATTCAACGTCTCATGGTGGCAAAATTCTATCTGGTATGCCTACGGTTTTAATCGGAGGCTAGATGCCACTCGCATTTCAAACGCATCTTCTATCCTTTAATGGCCGTTCACAAACCGTTCGCGAGATAGCTGATGATTCTTTTAGATTGTCCGAGGAAATCCGACCCCCTGACTTTGCTCAATCAATAGATGAGCATATATTAAGCCTCGTGCGCTCTGAGCGCGAGAGTCTTGAGCAAGCTGATATCAAGGGGAATCTCTGTGTTCTTTTACCATCTTCGGTGGACAAAAGTTTGCTTAAAGCATTGATAAGCGAGCTTTCTATTTTCGTTGACCAAACTGTCAATACTGAAATTTACTTTTATCCTTATGGCCAAGCTGCATTTTTGATGGCACTAAATCGGATAAATCGTGAAGTTAATGAAACGCAAGCGACTTGGATACTGGCTATAGAGGTTACGAGTGATGTAGAAGGGCATGTCAAACCTCAAAGCTCTATCATTTTAACCAAGTGTTTTTTTCGACATTCAGGTCTTGTGCCTGATGTTGTTCGAATTGATTTAGATGCCAAACAACAACGCATCGCCGTGGACAAGGTGTTTAAGCAATTAGGAGTAAGTTGTGAACATCCACTCAGTCAATTGTATTTATCCGTTAATAAGGAAGAACCGCAATGGTTAAACTCAATGCAATTCTTGTCTCCGTGGGTGACCGATCAAACTCTGTATCAATTTGTTGATATCAAACTTGGCGGATTGGGTGCATGTGGCGGCGTTTTAAAAGCGTTAGTGATTGATGAGCTTCAAAGAAGCAGCCCCTGCCCAGACTTTCACGTGTTGCAAGCGGACATCGAGTCAGATGGCTATGCGGTAGGAGTAATATACAATTGGCGTAGTGAATAGGTCTGGCTATTGCTTTTCCTTCTAGTAGTAGCTGAGGTTTTAGTGATGCAAATGTTATGGGGGATTGACTCGAAACTGGCCCTTTAATGATGTTTGGACAATGACTAGGCGCAGCTTGCTTTTCAAAATAGCTTTGCTCACCGCGTTTTTACAGTGTTCTTCTCGCTTTCTGATTAAATAGCCAGCCATAGAACACAAACCACATGAAAAGCTGTTCGACTCAAGATATCCTTACCGAAATAAAATAACTTGAGTTTTGGCTTGTTCGAGATCCCACCCGTGACGCATTCCTTTTTATAAACGGTACATGGACTCTGACAGAAGCAAGCCTACTCATAGAATTGGCGGAAAGTGAATTCGAATGAAGTTTATCCACACCTCAGATTGGCATCTTGGTCGACAATTCCACAACGTATCACTACTCGAAGATCAACAAGCAGTACTCGAACAACTGATTAACTATATAGAACGCAACCCCGTCGATGCAGTTGTAGTGGCGGGAGATATCTATGACCGTTCGGTGCCACCAACGGTTGCAATAGAACTGTTAAATCGAGTCGTGAAACGCATTTGTACCGAGTTAGAAACACCAATGATATTGATATCTGGCAACCATGATGGTGCAGAAAGGTTAGGTTTCGGCTCAGAGCAAATGAAAAATGCAGGTCTCCATATTGTTAGCAACTTTGAAGAGATGCTCACTCCCATCATCATAAAAACGGACTCTGCGGACGAGGTCGCGTTTTATGGTATGCCTTATAACGACCCTGAACAGGTCAGGTTTGCCTACAAAGCCTCGGTATCCACTCATGATGAGGCTCATCAATTGCTTGTTGAGCAAATTAAAGAGCGCTTTATCTCTAAGCAAAAGCGCGTGCTCGTGAGTCACTGTTTTGTTGATGGGGCTATCGAGTCAGACTCTGAACGACCATTATCTATTGGTGGTTCTGATCGCGTGAGTCATGAACACTTCTTAGATTTTGACTACGTCGCACTTGGTCATTTGCATCAGCCTCAAAAGAAAGGCGCAGAGCATATCCGTTACTCTGGCTCTCTCATGAAGTATAGCTTTGGTGAACAGAACCAGAGAAAAGGTTTCACGTTAGTTGAACTGGACAAGAAAGGATTCGTTTCTGCAAAGCATATTGATCTTACGGCTCCTCATGAAATGCGTATTGTAGAGGGCGAGCTGGATAAAGTTATTGAGCAAGGGAAAACAGACCCCAAGAATGAAGATTATTTGTTAGTTCGTTTGATGGATAAACATGCGATTTTAAACCCAATGGAAAAACTTCGTTCAGTGTATCCAAACGTTTTACACCTTGAGAAACCTGGCATGTTAATTGGGGTAGAGCAGGAAATGGCGCAAGCAAAGTTGGCGCGAAGCGAAATTGATATGTTCCGAGATTTTTTTATTGAGGCGCAAGATAGCCAGTTGTCTAAAGAGCAAGAGCAAGCTGTTACTGACATTATTAAGCAATTATCACAGCAATAGGGACCAAAGATGAAACCAATTAAACTAACCATGCAAGCTTTTGGTCCGTTTGCAAAAACTGAAATCATTGATTTTGAGAAGCTTGGCAGTAACCCTCTATTTTTGATTAATGGTCCTACAGGTTCCGGTAAAACGTCGATCTTAGATGCCATTTGCTTCGCCCTTTATGGTGAAACCACAGGTAATGAGCGACAAGGTATTCAGATGCGGTGTGACTTATCCGCGCAAGACTTACCAACCGAAGTAGTTCTCGAATTTTCGTTACACGGCAAACAATACCGAGTTGTTCGATCCCCTGAGCAGGAAGCGCCCAAGGCCCGTGGTGAAGGGATGACGATTAAAAAGCACACTGCGGCTCTTTATGAACTCGGTGAGACTGAAACGCTTATCACCAGCAAGACGACTCAGGTTAAAACTGAAGTTAGCAATATTATTGGCTTGAATGAAACTCAATTTCGTCAAGTTATGGTGTTGCCTCAAGGAAAATTCCGAGAACTGTTGCTTGCTAGTTCTAAAGAGCGTGAAGAAATTTTTGGCCAGCTCTTTCAAACTGACATATATAAAAAAATTGAGTACTCGCTCAAAGATAAAGCGAGTGCAATTAGTAAAGCGAAAGGCGAATTTGATAATCAAATTCGAGGTGCTTTACAAGTTGCAGAAGCGAGTTCTGAACAAGAACTATTACAACAACTGGAACAAGTAACTAAGCAATTAGAGTCTGATAAAAAGAATGAGCAAGCAGCGTTAGATAAGCTCAATACTGCTAAATCTGAATTGCAAAAAGCGGAAACCTTGAATGGAGAGTTTTCGAAACGAGAGCAAGCAGAAAGCGCACTCAAGCTGCATCTAGAACACTCAGATTCGATAAAAGCTCGTCAACAGCAATTAGAAAACGCTAAAAATGCCAATAAGATAGAGTTGCCCTACATCTCATTACAAAATGCAAAAGCTCAAACGCAAGAGCTTAGGCAAAAAATCGTAGCTTTGAAAGAGAGTCTCGAAAAAGCTCATGTCGTTGCGAGAGAACAAGAAAACTTGCAGCAAAGTGCAAAAGAGGCCGCGGCAAAGGTCCCGCAGTTAACGCAACTGCAGTATCAGCTTGAAAGTATGAAAAACAAGTTGGTCGAGAAAGACAATTTGGAAAATAAAATAACGGCGGGTTATCAACAAAAACAACAATTTGAAGCAACGTTAAAACAGTACATAGAACTAAAAGATAAGTTAACTTTACAGGCCCAGCAGGGACAGAAGGAGCTAGAGAAAGCACGAGTTGATGTTGCGCTTATTGGCAGCATCGATGCGGAAATAAAACAAAAACAACGGCTGTTACAGGATCTACAAAAGCTGCATGATCTTACTTTAGAGCTCTCTAAACTCAATGCGCTAACTGTAGGCAAGCAGCAGTCACTACACGAAGCCAGTCAGCGCTATATGCAGCGTCAACAAGCCGCTGATACGATAGAGCTTAAGTGGCACAACGCTCAAGCGGCAGTATTAGCGCAGCGACTAAAAGCAGGTGAAGCATGCCCGGTGTGTGGTAGCGAAACGCATCCTAACCCCGCAACGTTTGTTGAAGAAGCCGTTACAAAAGAGCAAGTTCAGGCGGCTAGAGCTAAAGAGCGAGAAGCTCAAACCTTGTTGAACCAACTAAGCAATCAGCTAGAACAACATAACGTTGTCATTAGTCAGTATCAGAATCAGTGTAACCAGTTGAAAGAGGAGTTGGGTGAGTATGCTACATCTGAGATCTCGACGGTTCAAAATGATTTGCAAGCGATCAATGCTCAACTCCTACGTCTACAAGCTATTGATATTGAAAAGCTAGAAAAGAACGTTGAACAGCTTAATCAACGCTGCGTCGTGGGTGAAAATAAAATTCATGAGCTGCAGAATAAAATGGCGGCAAATGAATCAACCGTTAAAGCGAACCAAGAACAATTGGCTCAATTACAAGCTTCTATTGACCCAAAATACAGTTCCGCTGACTTGCTTGAACGTGAAATTTTGCTGACAAAAGAGCAAATTCTGAGTTTGAACACAGGCTTAGAAAAGGCGCAAACCGCTTTGCAGCAAGCGATATTGGAGAAATCAAATGCGGAAAGTCACTTAGCGACGAACAAGCAGTGGTTATCTGAGTCAGAGCAAAAACTTAGCCAAGCAGAATTAGCGTGGAATGAGGCACTACAGGCGAGTAAATTTGAGGATGAAAGCCATTATCTAAGTAGTCGAGTGGGAGATGATGAACTTCAAGCCTGGCAGCAAGAAATAGACAGCTTCAAAGAGGCACAAACCAAGCTTGAGCAAACACTACATGATTTAAATCATGCATTGAAAGATCTTGAAAGGCCTAATTTAGAGTCGTTTAACGATAGGTTAACCACTCTGCAGGCGCAATATATTGAAGTAAGGAATCAACTTGATACCACACGCTCAATATTTGAACGTCTTGAAAAGGTTCGTAAAGATATTGCCGTGTTGCATGAGAAAAATAGTAAGTTAGAAGAAGAATACAAAGTCTTTGGTACGTTGTACGACGTTGCTAGCGGTAAAACAGGCAGCAGGGTTAGCCTACATCGCTTTGTTCTTGGTGTACTGTTGGATGATGTGCTGATTCAGGCCTCTCAACGCTTAAGCCTTATGAGTAAAGGGCGCTATATTCTTGCTCGAAAAACAGAGGGCTTCAAAGGCGCTGCGGGTCGCGGCTTAGATTTAATGGTTGAAGATGGCTACACAGGAAAAACGCGTGATGTTGCGACACTTTCCGGCGGTGAATCATTTATGGCAGCGCTTGCTCTGGCACTTGGTTTGTCGGATGTTGTGCAATCCTATAGTGGCGGTATCCGTTTAGACACTTTATTTATTGATGAGGGCTTCGGTAGTTTAGACCCAGAGTCTTTAGATCTTGCTATTCAAACACTAGTGGACCTGCAACAGACTGGGCGCATGATCGGTGTTATTTCTCACGTTTCTGAGCTGAAAGAGCAAATGGCGCAGAGGATTGATGTTGAACCATCAAGACTTGGTTCAACGGTGTCGATTAAATCTCAATGTCGCTTCGCTGTCTAATTCAGTGACTACTGTTAGATCAAAAAGCCCCTATTGTTAGGGGCTTTCTGACTAAGTCGCTACTGTTCGCAAAAGTAGCCTTCTTTTGGCGATTGGGTAATCGCATATTCGCCATCGAGGTTGCGATAAACAATCGTGTTCCAAACAGAGCCATCATCCAATTCAAACTCAATAGCATAGTTGACGCCGCTAACGATTTGCGCGTGAACATTCAGTATTTGTTTAAACGACGCTATTGTGTCCATTTTCTTTAAAACAAAGGCCATTGCCTTTTGTGCATCAGGGGTCGCGTTAAACTCATTCCACCCACCTGGCATGTTTCCTTGTGCATTACATACATCTGCTGAGGTCGTTAATTGTGTCGTTTCGCTCGGCTTTTCCTGCTGACAACCTGCAAGTAACACCAAAAGTGCACAAACTGACACTGTTTTTAATTTCATAACAATAACCTCTGTCTATAACGCAACGTATTATAGGAGGGTGATATGCCTACGAATGTCTATGTTGTGCAAAGTTTCTATATGCATAGGGTTAAATGCTGACAAAATGTACAAGCATGGTCAGCTTGTAAGTCAAAAATAGAGCAATCTTGTTAACGATTTGCTGAGATGACGAGGTTTCGGTGTTCAGTGCGCTATTGATGAAGAATTGTGATGTGTACCTATGAAGGTGATGGTGCGGCTTAGTGATCGATTTGTTATCTTCTAGAGTAAAATCAATCACTAATTAAAATTTAGGTGTTGTATGAAATCGATAAAAATATTTTTACTTTTGTCACTTGCAACTTTATTTGGTTGTACCTCGAAGCCGGATGGGGTGGAACCCGTCAATAATTTCGATTTAGAGCCATATCTAGGTAAGTGGTACGAAATTGCACGCCTAGACCATTCATTTGAGCGAGGCTTATCCAACGTTACCGCTGAGTATCAGGTTCGCGAGGATGGTGGGGTTAAGGTGATAAACCGTGGATATTCCGAAGAAGAGCGACAGTGGTCAGAAGCTGAAGGCAAAGCTTATTTTGTTGAAGATGAAACGGTTGGACACTTAAAGGTTTCCTTTTTTGGGCCAATATACTCTTCTTACATTGTGTTTGAGCTAGGTGAAAACTATGACTATGCGTTTGTCTCAGGTTACAACCACGACTACTTGTGGCTATTGTCTAGAACGCCTAATGTTGATGAGAAAGTAGTGGAGCGCTTTAAGTACGTAGCTAAAGAGAAAGGTTTCGCTATCGACGAGCTCATTTTTGTTGAACAAGAGAAACAAAGACAGCTTTAAGTTCATCAGCGTGGCTGAAAAAGCGGACAGAGGGTAAGCTTCCTAATTAAGAGCTCAGTTTGTCATTTCGCTTAACAGTAATTTGTTACCGCGTAACTTAATGTGGTCAAAATGGATATAGCCCCATCATTTGTGATTACTCGTGATGGGGCTTATATAAATTTGAGTGAGCGTCGAAAGGTTGATCTATCAACAAACGGTTATGGTTTACTTAATCAAACGAACGATCAGGGAACCTGGTGCTCGAATAGATTCAACATTGTGGCTAAGTACTGTGCCGCTTGTTGGGGCGGTGTAGCGTTTAATCTCAGCGCCAAAGCTGTCGTATTGAATCGCAAGAAGTTGGCCTTGCTCGACAAAATTCATCAAACTGACATGAGGCAGTACAAAGCCGCCGTGTGTCGCTTTCACACTGATGATTTCGTTTCCTTCCAAGCATGACGTAATAGGGTCCATATCACCTTCAACAATGTTATGCTTTTTCATCACATTAAAAATGCCTGTTACAGTTCGACTGATAAGTTCTTGCTCGGTATATCGCCCCATACCTACTTCAACAGTAATACTTGGGACACCATGGTTATTCCAGACCGTTTCAAGGACGCCAGCATCTCCAGGATCATTTAAAATCGCATCAGGATTAATGAGGCGAGCCATTTCTAATGATTGCTCGATTCGGAAATCTGCAAACACGTAAAGTGGATAGGCCGCACCACTGGTTTGAGTGTGAAGGTCAATGGCTAAATCAGCATTTGGCTTGAGCAAATCATTCCACAATGCATATAAGTAACGTTGGGCCTCATTGCCGTTTTGGTCACCAGGAAAAAAGCGGTTTAAGTTTGCAGGAGACGCATCAGGGTCTGCGGAATAGAAATCGCGGCTGTGGTTTAGCATACCAGGCATGTTAATGGTTGGAACAATAGTGACAGTACCAGCGACTTCAGTGCCGATGAGCTCTCGAGCAGTTTTCTGCGCTGCTAACACACCATTGTACTCATCACCATGAACCCCTGCGGTAATCATGATCTTCTTGCCAGGTTTTTCACCTTTGAACACTAGCACAGGTAGGTGTTGCCACTGAGAGAGAGCATTCGTTGCGATGCGAAACCAAAACTTATGCTCGCCCGAATTTAGGTCTGCTACATTGAGAGATTGAATCACTTGATGACCTTGAATCACGTCATCGAGAAATTGTGTTGCCATTAAAGTTACCACTCCAAAACCATAAGCTAATCTAAAACCTTAGCGTCGTCATACCATGAATATTAATAAGGCGAGAACATGTCTCGCCTTAATTACCAATTGGCTTCGTTTTACGCAAAACCCATAATATGAGCTGCGATAACGACGATACTTGATAGGGTAAAGAGTAATAGAATAAATCGCCAGCAGAATTTTGCCCAGTCACCCCAGTCGATACGGCAGACACCAAGCGTTGCCATGAGAGATGCCGAAGTAGGGACGATAACGTTAGTAAAGCCATCGCCAAGTTGGAATGACAAAACTGCCACTTGGCGCGTAACGCCTGCAATGTCTGCCAGAGGGGCCAGTAGAGGCATCGTTAGTGCCGCTTGTCCGGATCCTGAAGTGACGAAGAAGTTGAAGATAGATTGGAATACATACATTAACCATGCCGCAGCCACGTCAGGAAGCCCGCTAATCACGCCGCCAGCACTGTTTAGAATTGAATTCAGTACACTCGCTTCATCAGTTGTACCACCACCAAGTATAAGCAATACACCTTTCGCACAACCCACTAATAGGGCAGGTGCAAGCATAATAGCTGCACCTTCTTTAAATGCATCAGCTGCGCAGTTTAGCGTCATACCGTTCAGGCGGAAAATCGTACCGATGATCGCGACAACAAAGCCCATAGTGAAAAATTGAGAAGCGATTTCTGGGATGTACCATGCGTTAGCGACTACGCCCCAAACGACCCACACCGTGGTCGCAATAACCGTAAGGATAACGAGTGTGTCACCTAGGTTCCAACGAGAATCTTGATTGCCAAGCTCTTGCTGACGGAAATACTGGTCTGTGCGGTGGCTGTAAGAAAGTTTAGGATTTGACTTCACACGAGCGGCGTAGATCATTGTGAAAGCGATACCGATTAACGTAAAGCCAGCCCATAACCCCATGCGCACTGTCATGCCGGATAAAACAGGTACACCCGCAATGCCTTGCGCAATAGCGACGGAGAAAGGGTTCATCCAAGAAGTAGCAAAGCCAATTTGAGTCGCAACATAGGTAACCATTACCGTGGTGATACCATCATAACCAAGGCGAACCATAAGCGGCGCGATAATAATCGCAAATGCTACGGCTTCTTCACCCATACCAAATACCGCACCGCCTAGCGAGAACAGCAAAAATAGCACTGGAATGAATAGCGCTTCGTTACCTTTGGTCTTATCGATAAGGCGCAGGATACCGTTATCGATTGTGCCTGTGCGCATTACAACGCCGAAAGCACCGCCGATAACCAACATGAACATAATCACGCCGATTGCGCTGCCCCATTTAGAGCCAGAAACTAGCCCTTCGAAAGGGAAGTTCATCAGACCAATGCCACCACCAGAAGCAAACAGGCCAACCTTGTTGTAAACCAATTCACCGTTTTCGTCGGTTGCATAAGAGAAAGAAGAAGGATCGATAACTGTGCGAGTTTTTTCTGCACCGTCGACCATGTAGGTCACCTGTTGGCTATCAAAATGACCAGCAGGAATTAAGTAGGTAAGAATCGCAGCAAGAATACCAACAATGAAGATCAAAATGAGGGTATCTGGCATCTGCCACGACTTAGGGGTAGCAACCGAGTCTGCTGGTTGCGCATGTGTGTGAGACATAACTTACTTCACGTCAAATTCAATAAAGCATGAAATATCGATAAAATAGAATAAAAAGTCAATATTAATGCTTATGTTGAACTATAAATTCATCAAATATTTGAAGTGAAGTTAATTTGATTGTTTTGTGGCCAAATGTTGGGTTAATGTTTCAATATGCGTTGAGTTTGGATGATTCACGAGCTTTCATAGTCATCTACAGGTGATCTAATTACTTGATTTCTGTCTGTTCTGCATAAAAAGCAGCGACATCACGAAGGTCTTCATCATTTAACATTTTTAACTGTGCTGCCATCATTTCTGCAAGCGGCCCTTTACGCTCACCGGCTTGATAAGATTTCATTGCATTGTAAAGGTACTTAGAATTTTGACCAGCAAGGCTTGGATAGGTGTTGTTCGTTGCGATGCCTGTAACACCGTGACAATAGACACAGCTAGGTGATTTGATTTTACCTTTATCAGCATCACCAAACGGCTCGGCATGGATAGCGGAAGAGAAAATAAAAGAGATTAGAAGTACAAATCTGAGCATGGAGGTTATCTATTCGCTAAAAATCATGCCGATACAATAAAGCTTCCCCTTAGGGGAAGCTCAATGATCAAAATCAAATTAAAGTAGAGATTTTATACTTGATAAGAAAGTGTCGATGTCTTTCGCTGAAATATCTTTATGAGTTACAAAACGAATTGGATTTCCAGGGGTTATCGTGATGTTTTGTTCCTTTAGTTTCGCAGCGATACTTACTATGTCCACTTGAGGATCAAGCTTCGCGAACACGATGTTCGTTTGAACAAATTCAGGGTTGACTGAAAAACCAGGCAGTTCTGCTAAACCTTCCGCTAAGGTTTTTGCGTTGATGTGATCTTGTTTTAGCTGTTCCACTTGTTCGGTAAGGGCAAGTTTGCCTGCTGCGGCAAGAATACCCGCTTGACGCATACCACCGCCGACCATCTTTCTTAAGCGACGTGCTTTTGCGATGTAGTCTTTGCTACCAAGCAGTAGCGAGCCAACAGGGGCAGCCAGACCTTTCGACAGACAGATCGTCATTGAATCAAAGTACTGACCGATCTCTTTTACCTGAACATCAAGTGCAACGGCTGCGTTAAAAACGCGAGCGCCATCTAGATGCATCTGCAAGTTATGTTTATTCACGAAGTCACGTGCTTCTGCTAAGTAAGACAGAGGTAGTACTTTACCATTAATTGTGTTTTCTAAGCTGAGAAGCTTAGTGCGAGCAAAGTGACAATCATCTGGTTTAATCGCAGCAGCCAGTTTATCAAATGGTAGCGCGCCATCTGGGTTATTTTCGACTGGTTGAGGTTGAATTGATCCCAAAACCGCCGCGCCACCAGCTTCGTATTTGTAGTTATGTGCTTGTTGCCCACATAGATATTCATCTCCCCGCTCGCAATGCGCCATTAAACCGAGCAGATTGGCTTGAGTGCCTGAAGTGGTAAACAAAGCTGCTTCGAAACCAGCAAGCTGCGCAGCAAATTTTTCAAGCTCATTGACCGTAGGGTCATCACCATAAACATCATCCCCAACAGGGGCCTTAAACATGGCTTCTCGCATGGCTTGGGTGGGTTGTGTAACGGTATCTGATCGAAAATCCATGAATGTCTCCTTGGTCAAAGTCCTAAATATATCCGCAAAGGCGCGCTTTGCTTAAGCAAGCGATCGTTTTGGCATCGGTGATCGTGCCATCGACAATCTTTTCTTCGAGTTGCTTGATTGACAAGGTGACGACCTCAATCACTTCGTCTTCATCGCACTCGTAACGGTTTGTTTTGTTAAGCTTTTCGGCAACAAATAGATACTGTATCTCATCACAAAATCCGGCAAGAGGGGTGACTTGGCCGAGAGACGTGAATTTCTCTGCACTAAACCCAGTTTCTTCCTCTAGCTCTCTTTTGGCGCAGCAGAGTGGCTCTTCGTTGCCTTCTCTGGTACCAGCAGGCAGTTCCAATAGCCATTTATTAAGTGAAGGCCGAAATTGGTGGACAAGGACAATGTGACCCTCCGCTGTAATAGGGAGAATCACCGCAGCACCCGGATGATGGATTGTGGTGTGCGTAATTGCCTGTCCTGTAGGAAGCATAACGTCTTCTTCAATCAGAGAAATTTGCTTCCATTTATGAATTATCTTGCTCATGCAGTTATGAACCCTAGCTGTTACCGCATTTTTGACGTTTTTCGACATTAACCACAAATGGTGGGAAACAAAAGCAAAAAATACTGCAACGCGACGAAAGCGTTTGCACTTTAAGTGAGCAATGTCTCATAAATGGAAACTTTGATTGCTTCGTCAAGAAGGGGAAAAGCATCTGCTATAAGGGGAATTCGACAAAATACATTTGTAACAAAGTTATAACAAGTGTATAAAAATGTTAACGCAATACCACTTCAGCAGCCGGAGAACGTATGACACAAACCTTATTTGCCTCAAATGCCGAAAAAGCGCTTCTCTCAGAACGCATCAATAAATTGGCGAAAGCGTTAACGGATGGCGTTTATGAGCGTGAACATACGATCAAGCTCTGCCTTCTTGCTGCACTTGCTGGTGAAAGTGTTTTTCTTTTAGGTCCGCCTGGTATTGCAAAAAGTTTAATTGCCAAACGACTCATCCAAGCGTTCGATAACAGCAGTTACTTCGAATACCTGATGACGCGCTTCTCAACCCCTGAAGAGGTGTTTGGGCCACTGAGTATCCAAGAGCTAAAAGACAACGGCCGTTATGTTCGCTTAACTAAAGGGTATTTGCCAACTGCACAAGTCGTATTTTTGGATGAAATCTGGAAGGCGGGCCCTGCAATTCTTAATACATTGCTTACAGTGGTTAATGAGAAAACATTCAAAAATGGCAGCGATATCGAGCGTGTGCCAATGCGCTTGTTGGTATCGGCTTCCAATGAATTACCCGATGAAGATAGTGGATTGGATGCGCTCTACGACCGCATGTTGGTGCGTGTGTTTGTGAATCGAATTCAGAATAAACAAAACTTTAAGTCGATGTTGACTGTGGGCACATCGCAAGAGGCACAAGTACCAGAAGGCCTAGCGATAACTGATGAAGAATATCATCAATGGCAACAACAGCTCGACAAATTGACGTTAACTGACAATGCATTCGAAAAGCTTTTCCAGCTTAAAACGATGTTAGAAAGCAAAGTTGAAGCTCAGTTTGGTGATGTGGCCAATACCGATATGTATGTCTCTGACCGCCGCTGGAAGAAAGCCGTGAAGTTGTTAAAAGCGAGCGCGTTTTTTAATGGTCGCGATGAGATAAATCCGCTTGACCTTTTACTGCTGCAAGATTGTTTATGGAACAGTCCTGAATCGCGAGATGTGGTACGTGAAGTGGTTCAAGAGTTCGCCTTAAAACATGCATTTGATCAACAAGACGCGGAGCAGGAAATTGAGTACTGCCGAGAGTCTTTGGTTGATGTTCAACATGAACTTGAAGATGCCTACCGCATGACGTTAACGTCTGAAGCGGCAACGGGCATTTTGCGTAAAGAAACCATGCGCTTTGATACCTCTAAAGCCAAGATGTACAAAGTTGGCGCAGCTGTTAACTTAGTTAAATTGGTTGTCTTGCAAAGCAACATGTCGGTTTCAGAATCAGAAAAAGGTGATAGCCGATGGGTTTATGTACCCAAAGATGAGTTAGATCGAGTCATTAAAGAGGGAAGCGGTGATGTGTATGGTTACGTCAATCAAAACACCAACATGTGCCGTTTACGATTTGATGTTGACGCGGCGAATAACCTAGTTATCCGTGATATCGCGAACCGAGGAATTTTGGTTAGCCTAGTGACTCAAGAGGGCTTGGATGTAGAGCTTTACCAAAAGTGGTTAACGCAGAGCGAAAAAGCCGTAAATCAGCTTAGTGAGGCAGAACACCATATGCGCAAGGTGAAAGCGAACTTTCATGATGCGCTTCCGCATAGCTTTGTTGATCCTGAACTACCCCGCCTAATGGAGTCGAGTCTGCAACAGGTCAGTCAGAGACTTGAATCAATCCAAGCAGAAAGTGAAAAAGTTATCCAACGCTTTAAAAACTTACATCAGTTTTTCTCATAAGGAGACGACATGCTAGGTGCAGACGGACTTAACCTCGCGCTGATGGTGGCCGACTCTGGCATCATCGATAGCGCAGTTAATGATTTGATGGCGCGTTCACAAGTCATGATGATGGCAGAAAACCGAGGCGTTAAATCTTCGGTCAAAGGTCACTTGTTAAAGTGGCGAGGCAGAGTTAAAAAACGGATCACCAAGGTATGTGAGACAGAGCGTTTCCAACAAGAGCTGTCTTTATATCAAGAGGTCATTCACTGGGATGAAGAGGCGTTTTTTGAAAACATCGAAGATGTGATTAAAAAGCTGGAATGGCACTCTGCGTTTTACATGCAAGCTCGCCGAATGATGGAAAAGAACAAAGGGATGAATAACCCTATGTTCCCACATTACTTTTGTGATCAATGGTACCAAAGCCTCACCGATGCAATAAAACAAGCGCAAGTAAGCGAGCTTGAAGCCAATAAAGAAAAGGTGCTGAAAGACCTGTATCAACGTATGGAAACCATGCGTAATATGGATAAAGTCACGGAGTCGGGTGATGCTGAAAGTGTAGGGCGCCTGTGGGATATGGCATCTGCCAAGTTGAGTAAAACAGACTTAACGGTGATGAAACGCCATGCTGAGTTTCTGAAGAAGCACCAAGGCTTGCAAGAAATTGCGGAGCAACTCGGTCGTATGGCGGGGCAAGTAAATGATCCTGAACTAAATCGTGCGCCCACTGAAGAACTTCAATTGGTCGAAGAGAAAAGTGATGAGGCGACGGATGATATTGTTGGTATTCACGAAAGCGATGATCTAAATAAGCTACTTCCCAACGAAACGATGTTTTTGGCGTATCCTGAACTTGAAGTTGTGTTCTATAAACACTTAGTCGATAAACGGCTCATGAACTATCGTACACAAGGCAAATCGCGCACGTTACGTAAAGTTAAAGCTCACCGACCTGACCATAAAGCGGTAGATATCGAAAAAGGCCCCTTCATTGTTTGTGTGGACGCGTCCGGTTCCATGAGTGGCTTTCCTGAGCAATGCGCCAAAGCCATGGCTTATGCTCTGATGCAAATCGCACTAGCGGAGCAACGTGATTGCTATGTCATTATTTTTTCTACGGAACACATTACCTACGAACTAACCAAACAAGATGGTCTGCGCGAGGCGGCGGACTTTCTAACTTATAGCTTCCATGGTGGTACAGACTTAGAGCCAACTTTGATTAAATCTATCGACTTGATGAGCGGTGATAAATATAAAAACGCAGACATGGTAGTCATTTCCGACTTTATCGCGCCAAAACAACAAGACGAGTTACTGGCCAAAGTGGATGCGCTCAAAGCGAAGAAAAACCGTTTTCACGCGATTAGCTTATCGAAATACGGAAATCCTGCATTAATGTCGATGTTTGATCACACTTGGTCTTATCACCCTAATGTTGTGGGAAGATTGCTAAAAAGGGTCAGCAACTATTAAACGCCTTAATGTTTCATGGGACAAAACGAACTGAAAGCGAGATTTATATTGCTTCGTTTTAAGCCAATAAGATCGAACTTTGGTCGAATTGACTTAAAAGAAATCAAACGAACAGAAAATGAAATGTTTTTGTTTGACTATCTTCTCTCAATCCGTAAAGTAGCCACCAACGCAACGGGGTAGAGCCCTGAAGCGTAATAAAAAGGCGCCTTGGCAGAGTGGCTATGCAGCGGATTGCAAATCCGTGGACCTCGGTTCGACTCCGGGAGGCGCCTCCATTATTCTTTTGAGAGTGAATGGCTTTCGAGAATAAATGCGACACTAGCTCAGTTGGTAGAGCGCAACCTTGCCAAGGTTGAGGTCACGAGTTCGAACCTCGTGTGTCGCTCCAAATTATTCAGATATGGCCATGGCGGTATCTCGATGCCAAGTGCATCAACTTAAAACCAGCGAAAGCTGGTTTTTTTGTATCTGAAGACTGATAAATTCACACCATCTCTTTTTCATTACCTGTGAGCTTAGCAACCCCATCTCTGTCACGAGTTTCTGATATTAAGTGTGACCCGATGTTTCGCACCTCAGCCAATTTCAGTTTACAATACGGGCTTCCAAAGGATTTGACGAAGACGCATGAGAAATACCGACGATTACATCATTTTTTATCACTTGATCGAGCAAGGTTCATTCAGTGCTGCCGCGAGACATATGTCACTGACCAAATCGGTCGTCAGTAAACGGATTGCCAAGCTTGAACAAGAGCTTGGTGTACAGCTTCTCTACCGAACAACGCGAACGCTAACGTTGACTGAAGCAGGACGAGCGTTTTTTACTCATGCAAAAGCGGTTTATCAAGCGGTGGCAACGGCGGAAGAATCCATTGTGGGTTTAGGTAAAAACTTATCTGGAAACATTAAAATTTCGGTGCCTACTATCTCTGGTGAATTAATTCTTCCTCAAGTGATTAATGAATTTAATCAGAAATACCCAGACATCAATATCGATATGGATCTAGATAATCGTTTCGTCGATATCGTGAATGAACGTTTTGATTTGGCAATTAGAACGGGTGTGTTGCCAGATTCTAGTCTGATTGCAAGAAAGCTGGTGGATGCAAATTGGATCATTTGCGCGTCACCCCAATACCTAGCTAAACATGGCATACCTAAACAACCTCAAGCCTTGGCTAAACACAATTGTTTAGTCTATTCCTACCAAGAAACCGGAGCGCATGAGTGGGCGTTTAAAGATGGAGACGAGGTATATCAAATCACCGTCGACGGTAACCTCTGTACTAACAATTCTTCTGTATTGAGAAATGTGGCGCTGTTAGGGCAGGGAATCATCTATGTGCCGCGTGTATTGGTTTATGAAGACTTAAAGCAAGGCAGTCTGATTCAGTTATTTAAAGACGAAACAGCCAAATGTTTGGGTATTTATGCGGTGTACCCTTACACTCGTCAGCAACCAGAAAAAATTAAGATCTTTATCGATCATCTATACACAAGCTTTCAAAGTCAAAACCATCGATTTTAAGCCAATAACTCAACACCGATCGTTATGTTGGTGTTGAGCTTATGTTTCCATCTTCATTTCTAAGAGTCCTCTTAAATTTAGGAGCTTACGCTTCTCCTCGTTTTCTTCACTAATATTGATAACAAGATACCCCGCACAACTGTTAACAAATGGTTTTGCTATTGTTTCTTTTAAGAAACGGTCTGTTTCTTACGTTAAATTTCTCAAATGTGAAAGATAAGTAACAGAAAAATAAAGAATTATTTTGTTTGTTGTTTATTGATTACGTATTGTTCGTCCGCCTGACATAGACGCAGAGAAATGGACTGCTTATAGTGGCTCAAACGCCATGCCTGCCGCTAAGCGGTGTTGTGAGCGAAGTACAATAACTAGAGATACGGATATGAAACAAAAGCAGCTGATTGAAGAATTTAAAACCATCGTGGGGGAAGAAAATGTTCTAACCGACGAGGTTAAAACGAAATATTACCGCTCGGGGTTTCGTTCGGGTAGTGGTAATGCGCTTGCTATCGTGTTTCCTAACACTCTTCTAGAACAATGGAAGATTATTAAACAGTGTGTTGAAGCAAACTGCATCATTATCATGCAGGCGGCTAAAACAGGTTTAACAGAGGGCTCAGCTCCGAGTGGTAATGATTATGATCGCGATGTGGTTGTGATCAATATTACCAAAATCAAGAAGATTCACTTATTAGATGGTGGTAAGCAGGCGGTTTGCTTGCCTGGTGCGAGCTTACACTCTTTGGAGAAAGAGTTGAAGGCAGTGAACCGAGCACCGCATTCTATCATCGGCTCTTCATCGCTAGGTGCCACTGTGGTCGGTGGTATCGCCAATAACTCAGGCGGTGCGCTAGTTAAGCGTGGTCCTGCTTATACGGAACTGGCGATCTACGCGCAGGTCGATAAGCAAGGCCAGTTACATTTGGTGAACCACCTTGGTATTGAAGGATTAGGTGAAACGCCAGAAGAAATTCTAACAAACCTGCAAGAAGGGAACTTTGACCCAGCGAAGATCATTCATGATGAGCGAATGGCATCAGACAGAGAATACGATGAACGTGTTCGAGACGTGACTTCTGACATTCCTTCTCGCTTTAATGCCGATGAACGCCGATTATTTGAAGCCAGTGGCTGTGCTGGCAAGTTGGGTGTTTTTGCCGTTCGGGTTGACAGCTACCCAGTACCCGAAAAAGAGCAGGTTTTTTACCTTGGCACCAATGACCCTGCGAAACTAACGAAGTTGCGAAAAGACTTCTTATCTACGTTTGATAACTTGCCTGAGATGGGAGAATACTTGCATCGAGATATCTTCAACATGGCAGAGAAGTACGGCAAGGATGTGTTCTTATCAATCGACTTGTTAGGCACAGATAAGCTGCCAAAAATGTTCGCACTTAAAGCTAAGGTAGAAAACTTCTTAGAGCGCATCCCGTTTGTCAGTAAATATCTGCCAGACACCATTCTGTACTACGCGAGCAAGTTGTTCCCACAACATTTACCAGAGCGAATGCTGGATTTCCGTGACAAGTATGAGCATCACCTGGTATTGAAAATGAGTGATGGTGGTATTGCTGAAGCACAAAAATACCTCAAAGAAGTTTGGGCTGTTGAAGACGACTGTGATTTCTTCGAGTGTACGCCGGAAGAGGGTAAAAAAGCTTATTTACATCGCTTTGCAGCAGCAGGTGCAGCAATTCGTTGCGAGACGATTCACCGAAAAGACGTAGAAGACATCGTTGCACTTGATATCGCTTTGCGACGTAATGATGAAGAGTGGCTAGAAACTTTGCCTGAAGAGGTAAGTAAGAACCTTGTTCAAGCGCTCTATTATGGTCACTTTATGTGTTACGTCTTCCATCAAGATTACATTTTCAAAAAAGGGACTGACACGAAGTTGATGAAAAAGCTGATGCTTGAGCACCTCAATAGCCGTGGTGCCAAATACCCAGCAGAACATAACGTGGGTCACTTGTATGAAGCCGAAAACTCGTTGCAGAAGTTTTACCACGAATTAGACCCAACCAATACCTTTAACCCTGGTATTGGTAAAATGGACAAATATAAGCGCAATTGTAACTGCTGTGCGTAATGTGCTGTCTCACCATGATTAATAATCGTTGTTCATCGTTAAAATGATGAGCATAAGATAAGCCCTGATGACACTTGTGACATCAGGGCTTTGTGTTTTGGGTCTTTTATTGATGACTGGTATCGGCTTTGAAACAACGACTAAAGAGCACGTACTGCAGCGGCGGCGATGATGCCTGCTGCGATTGCGGGTAGAGGCTTTTTCACGATGAACATGACAACGGCAGTAGAAAACAGTGCTGCTCTAGCACCGTTATCACCCTCTACTGCTAGCGGAGCTAAAAGGGCAACCAATACGGAGCCTGACATCGCAGTAATGAAACGTTGAACCCGTTCGCTAATTGGAATGAATGACATAACATACACTCCGCCCCAGCGGGTTATGAGCGTGACTAACGCCATAGCGATAATGATAAGCAGTGTGCCACCTAAGGTTGTTTCGATGTTCATGCTTTCTTCTCCTTCCAACAAGCACCCAAGACTCCGCCAGTAATGGCGCCAACCACTACGTGGCTATTCTCTGGCAAATACCAATACGCCAACATAGAAGAGGCTGCTGCTATGGCCCAAATAGCAAAGATTCTTAAGTCTTTCGGCCCGGCCACCACCATAGACAGCAGGAAGCATCCCATAACCATATCGAGCCCTAGGCCCACCGGATCTTTGATTGCGCTACCAAAATAAATGCCGATCCAGGTGCCCACAATCCAAAAAGACCACATCGCTAAGCCGCCACCAACAAGCAAGCCAAAGCCTGGTTCTTTTCTACCAAATGCATTGAGTGCCATTGCCCAGTTAGCGTCTGATGCTACCAGCATTACACCGTAACGTTTTGTTGGTGGGAGTTGTCGTAACCATGGATAAAGTGTAGCTCCCATCAAGAGGTGACGAGCATTAATAGCAAATACAGTAATAAGAACTGGAATGAGAGGGACTTCTGCTCCCCACATTTCTAACGTGGCAAATTGTGAAGCACCGGCGAAGACCAGTGTGCTCATCAACATAGTGGGAAATACATCTAGTCCAGTCTGTACCGCAGCAACACCGAAAGCGAGGCCAAATATGACCACGAACATAGAGAGGGGTAAAAGTTGGGTGAAGCCGTTCCAGACGTCAAGCCGATTAAATTCGTGCAACTCAGTGGAGGAGCGTTGAAGATGTTGAGTATTTTCTGTCATAGAGATACCTAGCTAGCAGGCAAAGGGGCAGTGCCATACGAGTGTGTTTGTTATTCTTTTGTAAACTTCATGTTTAACATCAATTGGAGGGGCTTTCAAACTCTAAGTGCTATATAAAATTGAGCCATCCAAGCGGCTTTAAGAAACAGAGTGTAGAGAGTCGCGCTTGGTAGTGCTAAAGGAGAATAAAACAACAGAAATAGTAAGCTCTGTTTAATTGATAACATCACGAGCTAGTACAGATTAGTAAATAAGAAAGAAAGCGAGCACGAGGCTCGCTTTTTCGCTCTGTTACGAATAACTGAATAGGTTTATTTTACGTAGACACGAGGGTTCGCGCTTCCCCAAACCGTGTATAGTTCAGGGAAGATGACTTCTGCGTGTTTTTCCATCTCAGCAGCTGAAATCGTTTTGCCTTGTTGGGAGCCAAACAAAACAACTTCAGAACCAGGCTCAACATCTTTGATACCTGTAACATCTACCATAGTAGTGTTCATTGAAGCAACGCCCGCAACTTTTGCACGTTGGCCATTGATCAGAACTTCTGCCGTATTCCCCATTTTTCGTGGATAACCATCAGAGTAACCAACAGGAATGTTCGCCATTAAGCTTTCTTTGCTTGTTGTGTAGCTGCTGTCGTAACCGACTGTGCTATTTTTTGGCAGGTGGTGAACGGATGCCACGCGTGTTTTGAAAGACACGATAGAAGGGTACTCAGGGTTAGTTGGTAAGTCTCCGTATAAAACGCCACCAGGACGAACCATATCAAGCTGCGCCTCAGGAACATTAAGCGCGGTGTAAGAGTTTGCTACGTGCAGTAAAATGTTGTCGCGTTTTAGATTCGCTTCTTTAATCAGCCATGCAGAACTGTCTTTGAATGAAGCTAACTTTTGGCGCACGTCGTCTGCATTGTAGTTAGGGAAATGAGTCATGATACCAACAATATTTACGCCAGCTTGTTGAGCGATTTTTAGCGCTTCTTTCTTGCCTGCTTCTGTCGTCATATCAACACCATTACGTCCCATACCACCGTCGTTCAGAGCAAGGTGAACTTTGATTTCTTTACCAGCTTTCTCGGCTAGTTTAGACAGTGCTTTAGCTTGCTCTGCTGTGCCTATCAACTCTTCGACATTTAGGTTGATTGCGGCTTCAATCTCGCCAATATCCGCTGAGCGTACACGCATAAGTTGGCCTTTAAAGCCACTGTCGCGAACAGTTTGTGCTTCGGCGTTACTTGCAACGGCAACGCAAGGAATTTGTTGCTCGATAATAGTCGGCATCAGGCCTGCGATACCATTGCCGTATGCGTCGGCTTTCATCACGGCACAAATTTTCGTTTTGCCATCCATGTGCGATTTAAACTGCTCAATATTATCGCGGAACTGACCTAAGTTTATTTCTAGCCAAGCGTTAGCACCTTGAACTTGCTCTGCTTTTGCTGCTGTATTGCTAATTTGAAGAGGAGCAGCAGTAGCTTGCATTACAGGAACCGCGATTGCAGCAGCGATAGTCAGTGATAGTAAGGTTTTATTTAAGCGCATAAAGTCTCCGTACGCGTTTTTTGTATTGGTTATGTTATTGAGTACTTGGGGAAAGTACCTGACGAAGTAAAACGCTCCAAGTGGTGCTTTGGAGCGTTTATTAAGATAGTGATTTAATATATACCTAAATATACCTCAGTGATGACATTCAATTTAAGCAAATCGGGATTGATTTGATATCTACTAAGGTACCCACTGAGTTTAACTCAGTTTAAAGCGGCTCATTACATCTTTAAGAGAAATGGATAGCTGGCTTAGTTCGCGGCACGCCTGTGCGGTTTGCTCCGAGCCTTGCGAGACCTCTTGAGATGCTAAATGTATGTTTTCAATGCTGCGGTTAAGCTCTTCCGCAACAGAGTCTTGCTGGTTACAAGCCGTGGCGATTTGGGTACCCATGTCTGAGATGTCCGAAATCGAATGCTCAATGTCGCTCATCAGCTGTTTTGATTGAATGCCTTGTTCTGCACATTCTGAGATACTGGTTCTAGAAAGTTCAGTGGCTGATTTTGCGTCTTTTGCAAGTGATTGTAGCTGCTCAATGATCGAAGTGATTTCACTCGTTGAATCTTGCGTACGGCCAGCAAGAGTTCGAACTTCGTCTGCAACGACGGCAAAGCCACGACCAGACTCACCAGCACGCGCCGCTTCAATGGCTGCATTAAGTGCAAGTAGGTTGGTTTGATCGGCGATGTCGCGGATAACATCCACGATAACGTTAATTTTATTCGATTGCTGTTCAAGCTCTGCTACGGTATCGCCTGCAGCGCCAATTACATTTGAAACTTCTTGAATCGCGTCAACCATACCTTGGGTTTCACGAACACCGTGTTGTGTGCGGCGGTTTGCTTCGTTAGCTTGGTTCGCTGAGTCTTCAGTGTTACGAGCAACATCGGCTACGGCCGCTTTCATTTCTGTCATTGCTGTTGCGATGTGCGTAATTTGCAGCTGTTGATCTTTCATACCAGACGCAGAAATATCGGAGATTTGGTTCATCTCTTCGACAGCGCTGCTTAACTGAGTAACTGCAGCAATCACATTATCGATAACTTGGCGTAAGTCATCTTGCATCTTAGTGGTCGCGTCTGCCAGTTCACCAAGCTCATCATTGCCGATTGCTTTACGGTCAATGTCACTTGATAGATCACCTGTCGCGATGGCATTTGCTTGCTCAACAACAAGTTTAAGTGGGCCACAAATTAGCCGAGTCAGCACGTATGTCATGCCTACCATGATCAGTAGAATAATCACGTTACTTGCAATTGAAGAATTACTCAATCCATTTACAGAGGACAGGATATGAGTTTTGTTGCTGTCCATAGCTTCTTTAAGGAGACGGATTAGTTCGCCTAACTCTGAGTCAACCGCTTCGAAAGCAGACAAAGAGTTCGCCAAAATAGGGTGGGCCTTGCTTTTGTCGTTAGCTAGCATCGCTTCATTGTACTGGTCCATAGTATCCAAGTACTTTTTCCACTGACGCATAAGACGCTGGTAAGTTTGCTGCTCTTCGCCAGGCCAGATAGTTTCACCGTAAGCGTTGAGCTCTCTAGTGATCTTTTCGCGTTCTCTAATATTGTTAGAAATTTTAGTTTTGACTTGGTCTGCGTCTTCATAAGTGTACGCAGCAAATTGAGCTCGGCGCCAGCGAGACAAGTGGTCTCGAATCGAATCGACCCTTTCCATTGCAGGAAGCGTATCATCGGTATAGTTTAAAAGCTCAGATTTGATGCTTTTGAGCTCTGTAGATAAAAACACGCCAAATGCAATGTTGACGATGGCAATGAGTAAAAACGATAGCGATATCTTTTTCGCTATAGAAAGATTCTTGATAGACATTAGTGATATACCTTGTTTTTCTTATGTTGTGTCGCCAAAGTAAACCACATCCTTATATGTGATATATGTCCATTAAATTACTGCAACTCGTGTAACGTACCATTATTTATTGATATTTTCGATAATGAATTGAGCTTTGTTTGAAAATAAAAAAAGTCAATGATTTTATAAAGGTACGACCACATTCGATATAAAGTTATCGGTAACAAAATATGATGTTCTGTACGCAGTCGTGCCAAGAGTAGGGAATCAAATTGTTACAGATGTTACAACGATGAAAAGATCAGCGTTCATAACGTGATAGTCGCGTGTTTACCTCGAAGCAGTTACGGACACTAGTATGCGTATGACTTCATAGCTAATGAAAGGGAACGGGTGCTTATTGGTCTAATTGAATGCCAAATATACTAGGCAGATCGCTTTTTAAGCACTTAAATCAAAAAGATAAAATTTATTGTTGACCAGATAAATTAATCCGTTAAAGTACGCCTCGTTCTCACGGCAAAGGTCGCTGAGACAGATGGTGTCTAACCCATCGCATGATTGCGTTGCCCTGGTGGTGGAATTGGTAGACACAAGGGATTTAAAAATCCTAGAAAAATTGCGGTGTCGTAATCAGTAAAAATCATATCAAGCCGGCTTAATGCTGGTTTTTTTGTACCTGAAATTCAGGGTAAGCCTTCTCCTCAAACCTACCTCCTGTCTATCTCCTGTTCTCTGTGCAGATTTCCTGTGCGATTAAAGTGTCAAGAATCTCCTGTGCTGATGAACTGTGCGTGATTTACGTGCCAATATAGCCAAGGCTGAATTGCTGTGGGTCTCTTGTCTGTGTCCGGTCTGGTGGGGCGTGATGAAGCGGACGCGAAACCTAATAAAAGTTTTTACTTAAGGGTTAGTGTCCACTTTATAGAAAATTAACTAGTAATCATCCCGGCCCAAACGTTATCAGTTCACAATTTTTGGCAAGTATGCGCATGCTGGAATATCTTTCTTATGCAGCGTGTTGATATGATTGTGTGCTAAAGATCAGCTTGAAATATGTCTATCGAAAACCTGTTTGTTGAAGACATTCAAGATTCATATTTGGAAAAGGGCGAGTTAATGAGTAAAGTATCATTGTTTTTTGGTGCTGGTGCCGAAATTGGCTATGGTTTACCGTCAGGAGGGAAATTTGCCCTCGACATATTTAGAATGGATGTTGCTGAAGACAAAAAACGGTTAAGAGAAGCAAGGGAAAAAGTCAATAAACGCTCAAATTATGCCAAGAATTGGCTACCACAAGACTATGAGAAGAAGCCCATATCATCATTTGGTAGAACTCAATATGAAAGCTTGGTTAAAAGTAGTTTAGAGTACAAACGTTTTGATATTATTAGATATCTATCAGAATTTGACTCTAGAGTCTCAGAATTAGCCCGTAAGTTTGATGAAACATTTGATAGAAACATACGCGAAGCTTTTGAAAGGGTTTTGGGTATATCATTTGGTTCAGAAACATTTAGCCATGAAATTAGAATTTCTGGTATTTTGGGAGATTATAATCAACTGTTCTCAAGCGACTTTTTCTCGAGTTACTTGAAAGCACTTGAGCTCCCATCCACGGATGAAAACTTCTTTATAAGAAAAAGGTGCCGTGACTTTTGTCGTTCTGTCCTTGAGCTGCTTATAGGGGCTTGTGGCGAAGAATTAGTGCATAATTTAAATGATGGCATTTTTGAAAAGAAACCTGATGAGATTGACATATTTGATGATCTCGGGGCTATTTTTTCTTTAGATTATAGAGGGGCAGGTTTGACAGGCCTCGAAGTTATCTTAGATGGCGAGCCAATTGCAATAACAGCTGATACAAGTGATGAACACCTTATATGTGCATTTGCCCTAGAAATTCTTGAAGATATCTTTGCTGCTTCACTAGACTATCAATCACTGATTGATTCTAACTGGCGCTATCTTTATAGCCCAAAAACAGATTGGGCCAAATTTTGCAAGATAAATATATTTTTGAATACGGCTCAACGATATATATCATCTATAGCTGATAAATTCCATGAGAAAATAATAAGTGGTGATGGTTACTATCATGATATTCTAAATATTAAAGAAGAGCATGAAATTAAGGCTATTGGTACAACGAACTATAACAACTTTATCGGAACAATATCAGATGAAGATGTTTATTATTTGAATGGTTCAGTTGATGACTGCTATGATCCTTACCTAAATACTATTGTATCTAAAGAAATCTCAGCCGATAGTCAGCATTTTACAGTTCCATTTTTATTTACTCAAAGTGGGATTAAACCTCTCACATCAATTAAAATGTCTGAACGTTATGTGAAATTATACAATAACCTAAAGGAGTCTGATGTAGTCGCAGTTATAGGCTATGGTTTTAATGTGGATGACGGGCATATTAATGGCCTATTCCGTTCTTGTATAGAAGATGATGGAAAGGAACTAGTTATTTTTCACTACACAAATGACTTTGGGCTTTGTTGCGTAATTCGATGGAACTAAATCAAGAAGCTACGATCTGAGCGGTTACGCCCATCAATCGTCGTAGCC